>JALSJD010000024.1 GCA_026989535.1 Cyclobacteriaceae bacterium | reverse complement strand
CGTTTTAAAAATAATAAAATTTGCATGAACAGAGTAGAGTTAATTCAAGGTGTTTTTAAAAGAACAAGTTTTAAAAACTATTTGGAAATAGGGGCACTTTCAGGAAATACTTTCCTGCGAATAAAAGCTAAATATAAAACTGCGGTAGATCCAAGTTTTAAAATTCCTTTTGAGAAGAAAGTAAAATGGTTAATCAAAGAACCTAAAAATTTCAACAATAAATACTTTAAAGAAGAAAGTGACAGTTTTTTCACCAACAGAAAAACATATCTTAAAAAAGTTGGTTCATTGGGTGTTGTACTGGTTGATGGGTTGCATACTTTTAGAGCTTCGCTTAATGATGTGCTTAATTCGCTTAAATATTTAGATAAAAATGGAATAATTATTATGCATGATTGTTATCCAAGTAATGAAGCTGCTGCGTTACCAACAAAACTATTCCCTACTGAGCAAGAGCAAAAAAGTGCTAAAGGATGGACTGGTGAATGGTGTGGGGATGTTTGGAAAACCATACCTTATCTACTTGAAAACTTACAGGGCTTATTAGATGTGCATGTGCTTAATTGCGACCACGGGTTGGGCATTATAAGGATAAAGAATAAGATTGATGAAAAAGATTTGGTAATTTCTGAAAGTCAATTTTCGAAAATTAACAAGTTAACTTATAAAGATTTTGAACAAAATACCGAAGCTCTATTAAATTTAAAACCAGCAGACTATGCGGAAACTATTTTATCTGAAATTTCTGCTGGTAACATCAATAAATAAGCATTGTTAAAAAATTCGACTATTTATACCTTTTGCCTACTCTGCATACACCACATAAAGTACGGTTTCGCCCACGGCTTTTAAAGTGCGTTTATCAATTACATCCATATTATCTTTGGTAGTGTGGTGAAAATCGCCAAAATAACCGTTTACGGGGTCGTAATGCAATATATCCACCATCGGTATTTTAGCCGTTACATTTACGTGGTAATGGTCATCGGTAATGGAGCCGGGTTTTGTGGTTACAAAATACCGGCCGTGGCCAATTTTTGAGGCGGCTGACCACACCTTATCCAATATTTTTTTTGCGTATTGATGCGAGTAGCCTTCGAATGGAAACTGGGCATCTTTAGCGCCTACCATATCTAATAAAATGCCATAATAAGCCGTGTAGCCTCCTTTATTTTTAGCCCAATATTGCGAACCCAAACACCAAGTATCTGGATTGCTTCCATTTTCTTTACCCCAGTCTTCTCCATCAAAAAAGAGCAGGTCAACCCCAACAGCAGGCATTTTATTGGCACTTATTGTTCTGGCTATTTCCAGCAGAACGCCCACTCCACTGGCACCATCATTGGCACCATCAAATTTAGCCGTGGGGTCAAGCACATCTTTAGATGCCCAAGGGCGTGTATCCCAATGGGTGGCTAGCAAAATTCGCTTTTTAGCGGTAGGGTTAAAACTCGCCATAATATTACGTAGCTTTAAGTTAACCCCATTGTAAGTGGTGGCTTCAAAGGCTTGTACACTTACTTTAGCTCCATAGGTTTCTAAGCGATCAATTATTTTGTCGCCCGCAGCCTCGTGCTCTGAGGTGTTGGGTATTCTTGGCCCAAAATCAACTTGCTCTTGCACAAAAGCATAGGCGGAGTCAGCATTAAAAGTTGGAAATACCACCATTTTTTCGGATACTACCATTTGTTGTTTTTCTTCTTTTTCCGAATCGGAACAAGAGGCGATAATAGTTGACGCTATGAAAATAAGAGTGATATGTTTTAGTGTTTTTATCATTTTAACATTGTTTTTATTTTTGAACAGATTCTTCGGTCGTTCCGCCCTACCATTGACAGAGTAAAGAATTTCAAAAAGAGGGGATGCTGGATCAGCCAGCTGGCTGACCGGCAAAGTGTATAAAAAGCACGGTTCCCCGCATCCGTTGCGGGGTCTCCATTTTAAAGTTTTTCTGTCATCTGCCTCCGCTGATCCGCCAACTGGTCGGATTCCTCCCTCTGAATGACGTTCTTTTTTTATCTTTTATCTAATTATCTAACGTCTTGTGTCTTGTTTATCTTACGTCTAATATCTCATTTTACTCTTCATACGCCCAATCAATACCCGTTTTCATATCTTTTACGATAATTCCATTGGCTTTTAGGCCTGCTCTAATTTTATCAACTCGTTCAAAATCTTTTCTAAACTTAGCTTCCTTATAAATGGCCACCATGGCCTCCACCATTTCTTTATAATCCGAGGGGTTTTCTTCTTTCAATGCTAATACATCTTCAACGAAATCAATGTAAGTTGATTTGATTTTTTCGAAGGTTTCTTTGCCAATGGATCCAAAACTTAGCTGACCAGTATGCAATGAGTTGATTTTTTTGAGTAAATTAAACAATTGCCCAATGGTTAAGGCGGTGTTAAAGTCGTCATTCATTGCTGAATGGCACGCCTGTATTATTTTTTCAATTTGCTCAATGGTTTTTTCATCTCTCTCTGCTCCCTGCTCAGCCACAAATTCCATTTGCTTAATCAAACGCAAGCCATTAATCATTTTTTTATAGCCTTTTCGAGAGGCTTTAAGTGCCTCATTTGAAAAATCGAGGGTACTCGAATAATGCGACTGCAACATAAAGAACTTGGCCGTCATTGGGCTGTAAGGCTCCTCTAATAATGGGTGATTACCCGTAAATAGCTCATCCGGTAAAAATGAATTACCGAGCGACTTACTCATTTTTTGACCATTCATTGTGAGCATATTGGTATGCATCCAATAGCGAACAGGGTCGTGGCCATAGGTGCCCACCGACTGAGCAATTTCACATTCGTGATGCGGAAATTGCAAATCGAGCCCACCACCGTGGATATCGAATGTTTTGCCCAAGTATTTAGTGCCCATTACCGAGCATTCTAAATGCCAACCGGGGAAACCTACTCCCCAAGGAGAATTCCACCGCATAATATGTTCGGGTGATGCATTTTTCCAAAGGGCAAAATCAATGGTATTTCTTTTCTCATCTTGACTGGTTAGCGCACGTCCGCTCTCCATCATATCTTCGATATTTCTACCCGAAAGCTTGCCATAATTATGGCCCTTATTATACTTAGCCACATCAAAATAAACCGACCCATTGGTTTCGTAGGCCAAGCCTTTATCTACTAATGCTTGCGTCATTTCTATTTGCTCCACAATATGCCCTGTTGCCGAAGGCTCAATATTGGGGGGTAGCATATTAAAAATTTTAGTAAGATCGTGGAAGCCATTGGTGTATTTTTGTACAATCTCCATTGGCTCTAAATGCTCTAACCTGGCTTTTTTGCTAATTTTGTCTTCTCCTTCATCGGCATCGTTTTCGAGATGACCCACATCGGTAATGTTACGCACATACCGAACTTTATACCCAAGGTATTTAAGGTAGCGATACACCACATCAAAACTCATAAAGGTGCGCATATTACCCAGATGTACATCGCTATATACGGTAGGCCCACACACATACATACCCACAAAAGGGGGTTCTAAGGGTTCAAATACTTCCTTTTTATTTGTAAGACTGTTATAGATGCGTAATTTCTCAACCATAAGGGCAAAAGTAAGGGCTATTTATGAAAAATAAACAGGTTCAGGTTTTTAAGTATTCGATAAATCTGAAGACTAAAGTCAGGGGCTGAATCTGCACAGTTTTACAGATTCAGCCTCTGACTAGTTTTCGCAATTCAAGGGGTAACCCAAAGTCACCAGATAAGTGCGATATTATTATTCTCTCCATTCGTAGGCTCCTAAATCTGGGGTTACATCTCTTAGCAAACTGTCTAAGTCGATTATAACACCCAAGTTAATTCCAGCATTAATGGCAGGCGAAAGCGCATCAATTTTATAATTATAGGCCGAAGGTTCTATAAATAAGGGATCTTGATTCAGGATGTTGTCTGCTTCTAACTCCTGCAACTCTGTTCGAAGCAAGTTGTTTTTAATGCTTATATTAAATGCCTTGCCTCCTGCATCGGAGAACTGCAATTCCTCGGTTTGGTTGCCCCAAATAATGCTGTTTTCGATGTTTGCATTTAGATCATCGTAAATAATAGACCCATCGCCTAGTTCAAGGTTATTGGTAAACACCATTAAGGGGCTGTTTCTAAAAAACCCGAAGCCAAAATTGGCAAATGTGCTATGTTTAAAAATATAATTGCCTCCTGCTAACCCAGCCACATTAAACTCCACACAATTATTTATTAAACAATTTGTAAGTGATAAATCAGAGCTAAAGGCTAAGATTCCTGACCCAGAAGTATTTTCAATAATGGAATTATTCATCACCAAATCGGGAATATCGTCCTCATCGGGCGTACCTAACCAAATGCCATTTTGCGCGTTTCTAATGTGGGTAAAATCCAATATATTCGACTTGCTTCCTTCTAAAAACACCAAACCTCCCCATTGGCCTGGGGCATTATCAAATCCATTATCGAACCGATCGTTGGTAAATAATACAGGATTGGTGGCATTGCCCTTAGATACAATAGTGCCTTTAATATAAATGGTAGAGCCATTATGCGAATACACCCGTGTGCCAGGTTTAATGGTTAAATTACATAGTGTATCGATAAGGATATTATCATAGATGACATAGGGTTTGCCTGCCGACCAAACAGTGTTGCAAATCAATACTGAATCACGCAAAAAATGAGCATCTTGCCCCCAAGCAATTACCGGAACCTGCTGCTCGCCTCCATTTACTGCAAACGAAAGTGATTCTTCCACCACAAAAGGGAGTGCTTGGTTTTGGGTCTGCAAATTGGCTTTAAGCAAAATGAGCAAGCTATCTCCTCCAAAAAGATCGGTGTTCTCAAAATTATTACCTTCAATTCCATTTAAAATAAGGGTGTAGGCATTGGCTCCATTGGTGATGCCAATATGCGAAATTGTTACTGCTTTGGCTTCATCGTTATACACCCGAAGTCGTTTGGTAATGCTTGTAACAGTTGATAATAAGGTATCAAAATAGACGGTATCGGTAGAGAACCGAAGTTGAATGGGGGCAAGCTCAAACGCTGGGCTGGCAGGCTTGCAGGAAGCTAGTAATATAATTAAAAATAAGAGTTTGATTAGTCCAAATAACTGTTGATTAATATTCATTAATAATAGATTGCTTCCCCGAAAAAAACGGGGCAGGCTGTTCCTAGCAATGACGTTGCCTTTCATGGTCAATTAAATGGCCCCTTCTTTCATTTTTTCGGCATTTTCGGCAATACGTAACTCATCAATAAAATCAATAATATCGCCTGCCATTACTTGTGGTAAATTATGTACCGATTTACCAATACGATGATCGGTAACTCTGCCTTGGGCATAATTATAAGTTCTGATTTTATCGGATCTATCGCCACTGCCAATCATAGATTTACGTTCGGCTCCTACTTCTGCATTATGCCGTTCTAACTCTATGGCATATAAACGAGATTTTAATTCCTTTAGTGCTTTGTCGTAATTTTTAAGCTTCGATTTTTGATCTTGGCACTGCACCACTACGCCCGTAGGCAGGTGCGTAAGTCGAATGGCAGAGTAGGTGGTGTTAACCGATTGCCCTCCAGGCCCTGAAGAGCAAAACTCGTCTCTGCGCACCTCACTCATATCAAGGTCAATTTCTACATCATCCATTTCGGGCAGTACCACAACAGAGGCGGCTGACGTATGTACCCGGCCTTGCGTTTCGGTGGCTGGCACACGTTGTACACGATGTACACCACTTTCGTATTTAAGGGTGCCATATACGTTATCGCCTGTTACATTCATTACCACTTTATTAAAACCACCAGCAGTGCCATCCACAAAATCGGTCATTGACATTGACCACCCTTGCTTTTCGCCAAATTTTTGATACATTCTTAATAAGTCGCCTGCAAAAATAGAGGCTTCGTCACCGCCTGCTCCAGCTCTAATTTCTAAAATGGCATTTTTGCTATCGGTAGGATCTTTAGGAATAAGGAGTTGTTTCACTTTCTCTTCAATCACTTCTAGCTTTGGTTCGATTTCATCGATTTCCATTTTAGCCATCTCCCTAAACTCCGGGTCTTTCTCTGTTTGAAGCACCTCTTTTGCCGATTC
>JALSJD010000023.1 GCA_026989535.1 Cyclobacteriaceae bacterium | reverse complement strand
GGCTGTCTTTTGGGGGCACTTATGTATTTTTTGCGTAACACCACTTAATAAATAAGTTATGAACTATACGAGAGAAAGTTGGATATTTTGTTTAATATGCATTAGTTTAATGTTGAAACAATTAAATTAACGCCTAATACCATGAATGAAATTTGGATGTTTTCAGGAATAGTAGTGCTACTCATTTATCCTTTATTATTAATTGCACTGCGCAGAATTTTTAGAGGTTCGTTTATAGCAAATGTTGGATCCGTAATACTGGCCGCTCAATGTTTAATTGGCATAGAGTGCTTTATTATAGGTAAGCTTGGCTTATATCATTTAATTTGGGTGTTCCCTACGGGCTCGGCAGCCTTATTCTTTACCTACTTTTATATGTATCGTACTATGCAAAAGCCTTTGGCTAACCTTACCAAAAATTTAGATGCCATGGCCAATGGACGCCTTACGGTTTTACTTACAGAAAAATCTTTAACCCGAAAAGATGAGATTGGGGGTATTTGCAGGGCGATGAAACTAATGATAACCAACCTGACTGAAATTGTTTCTAATTTGAAGTATGCTGCCAGCACAGTTACCGTTAATAGCAAGCAGATTTCGCACAAGTCTGCCGAAGTATCCGAAGGGGTAACCAATCAGGCTGCATCCATTGAGGAAATAGCCGCTTCTATTGAAGAGATGACAGCTAGTATGCAATTGAATGCTGAAAATGCAGAGCATGCCAATAAGATAGTAGGCGAGGCTAGTTCTGAAATTGATGATGGCGCAAAGTACACCAAACTAACCATTGAGCTAATGACCGAAATTACAGACAATATGCAAGCCATACGTGAGATTGCAGATCAAACCAATATGCTTGCATTGAATGCAGCGGTAGAGTCATCTAGAGCTGGTGAGCATGGAAAAGGTTTTGCCGTGGTTGCGAAGGAAATCAGAACGCTAGCAGAAAAATCTCGAGAGTTATCAGATAATATAAATCAAATAACAGAGCAATGTTTTGTAAACTCTAAAAAATCAGGAGAAAATATGGATAAGGTGTTGCCAAGTATAACCCAAACCACCAACTTGGTAAAAGAAATTGCTACTGCCAGCAATGAGCAACGCAATGGGGCAGAGCAGATTAATGCAAGTGTACAAAGCATGAATCATATTACCCAAGTAAATGCTAACTCTGCCGAGTTCTTAAGCAGTATTGCCCAAGAAATGAACGGAGTAGCACAGCAGATGAACGAAGTAGCCAAATTTTTTAAAACAGAACCCGAGGTGGCTGAATAGCCCCCAGATTTGTTTACTTTTTTATCCCCGCCTGCCGCTCGGGCAGGAATGAAAAAAGTAAAAGCCTAGCGGCTTGAGCGACCTGAGTGAACACGTGTAAAGGAATGTTAAAGGTGTGAACATAATTATTCTACGTTTCTAATGATGAGATTCCTGCCTACGCAGGAATGACGGTTCGTGTGGAGAGATTGCCACGTCTCAATCAGCGAAACGGCTGGATTGTTCCCTGCCTAGCCGGCAGGCAGGCTCGCAATGACGTTTAGTGAGGAGAATGCTTGGGCTAGAACAAAGCGATGGATGGCTAAGTAGTATTAGAGGAAATTTAAAACGCCTTAGAATCAATTGTATGAGATTAATTCGTACGAATACCCGAATCTTCAAGTGTACAGAATAGCTTTCCTCTAAATCTCTTGGCTTGCGTAGGGTAATTGCCCAGCCGTTTGGCGGGCAAAAGAGCGCCTGCCTGCACGTAGCCGTTTTCAGCCTACGTATAGCCTTGCTACTTTGGCGAAGTATGATCGGCAAAGGCAGGTTGGCAAAAAACTATTAATAGCTGCTTGGTTAGGGCATGGCAGAGCGCAAGGTATTTTGTGCGCTGGCCGAGCGGCTATTTAATATAACGGCTAATTATGGAACAAAAGATTGTACAGAACCATTTCTTTGGATGCTCAGATGGATCAGACTGATGCACATGAACTATTTAGGCGTAGCCCGGAGCGCAGCGGAGACATAATATGCATTATAGCAACAAAAGAGTTGAGTCCACTCCGAAAACAGGCAATTTTCACAAAAAGAGTTATTTTGGCGTAGATTTTCATTTTTTGAGATTCGGTGATGCCTGGGTATCAACGGATTGAAAAAGGTAAAAAGATGCCCAAAAGAAACTTTTTTGGTTTTAGGTGTTTTCGGAGTGGACTCAGAGTTAGGAGTGCTATTGACCGTAATTTGCTTAACATAAAATCGGACGTTATAGTGCTGGCGCACTAGAACTGATTTTATGTATAAATACTCACTTCGTTCGTATTACGCAAATTACTGTTTTTGTTCTATAATGTACTGCGTTATGTTACTTAGCTTAGGGGGCAAGCAAAGCAATTAAAAGTTTTTTAGGGCGGGTTTTCTTTTTGTTTATGACCCAATTTCATTTCTTACAAGAGTGTAGCACTCTTTTGGCATTTTAGGCAGGAGGGAGGCATGTGGGAATGGCAAATGTGTGCGGCTATTGTAAATATTTTTTACTGTCACATTGACATAATGCCTTACAATGGCACATTAATTGAAGATAATGAAATGCCTCTAGAAAAGTCTGGAGGGTAGAATGTTTAAGACGAATCTGTTAGCATATGTGTACAATAATTGTGCCATCATGACAGATGAATCTGAAAGTAGAGACAATAGGTCTCCTTGTATAGTATATATCAATATACACAATAAGTTGATTAAAGTTGTTAATACTCTCATTACATTTAATTTGTTCATTTCCCCCTTGCTTTGTACTTGTATGAAGTGATACCAATGAGAAATTTGATTCTCGTTGTTAGATTTTTGGAGCCCTTAAAAGCTTTAAGTTGGATCTGTAGTTCGCACTGCTGAAATCAGTGATCGACTGGGTGGAGAAAGAGCCTTCAGGGTGAAAGTCCTTGATGGATTAGGGGGCGGATTTATATCCGGTGCTTTTATGCATGTCCTGGCTCATGCTCCCATTGAAAAATGATGACACTATTTTCAATCGATATATGGAATAAGTTTGTTAAAAAAGTAGAAGAAGAATTTAAACTTAAAACTTATCCTCACTTTGATCCTTTTTTCAATTTTAAAAAGGATAAATCCAGAATAAAATTACTTGTCAGTGATACTACAGGTCAAAATGTAGCTAAGCATAGTTTTCTTCCATTTGTTAAAATCATTGTAAAAACTGCAAGATTTCGATACCAAGAAAGTGATACGAATCGAGATTTAGATCTTACCGCTAAAGAGAGGGAAAAATTTTATGAATCTGATACTAAAAAACGACCAATTGCTTTTGCTTCTCATTTCGATACATATCTCTATGGCTTCTATTCTTATGCATTAAATGAGAAATATCAAGCCTATATAAAAGACCACAATTTTGCAGACTGTGTGCTAGCATATAGGACAGACCTTAACGGTAAAAGCAATATTCAATTTGCAAAAGAGACTTTTGATAAAGTCAAGAAGATGTACTTAACAGGTCATTGTACCGTAATTGCTCTAGATATTAAAGGATATTTTGATTCTATCAATCATTATATTCTCAAAGAGAAATGGTGTAAAGTTATTGAAGAGGACGAGCTACCAATTGATCAATACAAGGTTTTTAAATCTCTAACTAATTATAGCTATTCAAATAAGGATAGTATCCTGAAGCACTTCAAAATCAACCTTAAAAAAAAGAAAAGGAGGGGAGAGTATTGGCAATCACTCCTAGATTTAATTCCTGATAACATTGCAGGAAAAGACTTTAAAAGCAAGTTTAATCTGATTAGAAAAAGGAAGCTGATAGTTGAAAATAAACCTAAGAAGGATGGTAGTTTTGCTGGTATTCCTCAAGGTTCTAGCATGAGCGCGACACTGGCAAACCTCTACCTCATTGATTTCGATGAGTATTTGAATAAGTTGGGTCAAGATAAAGGTTTCATCTACCGAAGGTATTGCGATGATCTTTTAATCATTTGTCCTTCGGATCAAGCTGATAAGTTAGAAAAAATCGTAAAAGACAAAATAGTAGAATATAAGGTCGAAATTCAGCCTAAAAAAACTGAAAAAATCGAATTCAAAGAGAATTCAAAAAGCGTTATTCGAGGTATTAATAGAAAAAGAATTGAAAAGGAAAAAGTTGTAATCGTGCCAGAAAATGAGGACAAATATTACAAAAGTCTTCAGTACTTAGGATTTGAATTTAATGGTCAGGTTATAACCATTCGAGCATCGAGCCTTTCCAGGTATTTCAGGAAGATGAAAGGTCGGATCACAAAAACTGTGATGATGGCCAGAGGCAAGAAATCAAAATCAGACACAATATTCAGGAAACAGCTTTACCACAAATACACGCATTTAGGTAAAACTAATTTTCTAAGTTATGCCTACAAGGCGTCAAGGAAAACCTATAAAAACTCAAAGGGCGTTTCAAAGGAAGGAATGGATTCAAAAGCGATAAGAAGGCAACTGAAAGCACACTTCGCAATCCTTAAAAAAGAACTAAAGCTTACTGATGAGCAAATTGGAAAGAAGAATCTAAGATTATAGCTATTATTTTTAAATCTAGCCCTACTTTGGAAATTTGAGAAATTGTTCGTTGAAAAATTCTGCAAATAATCTAAAACAATCTTATTTATATCCTTGTAGTACCTATCTTTAATATACTAAAAACAACATTGTTTATAGCCTTTAGGAATAGCCATGATTGATTGACATAATAATTTTTGAAGGCATATTTGCGAAAACTATGGTAAGAACAATCATTGATACAGCCGATAACTTAAGAGATATATTTAATCAGGCCTATATTTCTGACCATGACTTTAACATTCCAGTAAGTCTAGAAAATAGGTCAGCATCAAACCTTACTTTCTATAATTGCAAATTCAATAAAAAGTTTACTTTTTTAGGTTATAAGCAAGATTTAATTTTTGAAAATTGTCATTTTCAGGAATTAAACTTCCAGTATGCTCTGTTTGTAAAAAAGGTTAGGTTTAGAGAATGTCATTTTCATAAGGAAACAAACTTTACCAATACAAAATTTAATGATTTAGCAGATTTTTGGCGCTCTATATTTCATAAAAAAACTATTTTTTACAAAACTGATTTTTTAGGAACAACGGTGTTTTCCGCAGTAGAGTTTAGGGAAAATGTTTTGTTTACATATACTTTAATTGATAGACTTATTATTTTCAGAGGTACAAACTTTAACAAGGGACTAGACTTGTCATTGGCCATAATTTCTGGTTCAATTGGAGTCTTTGATTTGAAAATTACACATTTTACATCTCTCCATATTAATAATAAAATAGAAAAAGGACTAAGTAGCGAAGACCATAAAAGCAATTATGAAGAAATGTATGAAAATGCCGTAAGCCAAGATGCCAATATACCTATAGAGAATAAATTGGAAACTTTTCGTATAATTAAAAAACGGCTACAAGACCAAGGGAATAATATAATGGCTATTGATTTTAATGTGTTGGAAAAAGGTGCTTTAAAGGAAATGATTCAAGCCAACCCTATATGAATTCAGTTTCAGATAGGGTATTACTGTGGTTTAATAAATGGTCAAATAATTACGGAAAATCGTACATTCGCAGTATATTATTTACTTTAATTGTGCCTTTTCCATTTTTTTATCTTTCAATCCTTGGTACTAATCATTTTGAATTTAATTACAATATTACCGGAAGTAGTATTTTGGAAGGGCTAAAGTACTTTATCCAGTTCTTAGTTCCAACTCATAAGTTTAACTATATCGAAGAGAATCCTAATTTTATGTTTTATCTTTTTGATTTCTTGGGTAGAATTTTTGTTGGGTATGGCATCTACCAAACGATACAAGCATTTAGAAAATTTAAATAGTGACAACTTGAGTACACGAGCAACTGCTAAGCAAGTGGCTTTCTAAGTGAAGCAAAACTGTTATGAAGTAGAACGAAGTGAAGAATCTATGGAGTGGTCGATATCATAGAATTGTATTTAAGGTATTTCTAAAGAGAATAAAAGAATAGTTGATTTGATGGAAAAGTAGGAAAAATGGCAAAAAATATAAATAAGGACTCTTTTAAAAGCTCCACCCAATTGAAGCTTGATATTTTTAGAGAATGTTTTAGGGTGG
>JALSJD010000022.1 GCA_026989535.1 Cyclobacteriaceae bacterium | reverse complement strand
CCATATTGTCTCCAAACCAACTGTTGCTTTCGTTTCTAATTTTTAATTTGCCGTCTTTTACATACGTTTCAATCTTTTCTAAGTCGTCTGCATCTCCTTCTAACACTAAACTATTTGAATGGCCTTGTGTGATAATTAGGTTGCCACTTATGCCAAAAGATACATAATTAAATTTGCTAACCTGCCGGGTTTCCTTTTTTTGAGCTTGAGCAAAAAATACAATTAGAATTGCCGTGAGTAATAGAGTTGTTTTTTTCATAATTATTGAGTTTTATTTTATAAAGACTGTAATCAGATTGTAGAGGTTGCATCATTCTTGATTTTGTTTCAATTTTGTTACTAATCGGGTTATAGTATTAATTTTGACTTGAAATTTAAGGAGAATGGCTAAAAATATAATTGTATTAGGCGCAGGGCTTGTAGGGAGTGTAATTGCTCGCGACCTTGCCAAGCAGCATAAAGTAACTTCGGTAGATATTAATGAAGAGGCTTTGAGCAAGTTGTCATCTTTTGGCATCTCAACTAAAATTATTGATTTAGGCAAACCGGGTGAAGTTAAAAAAGTAGTAGCTCCTTTTGATTTGGTGATTGGTGCTGTGCCCGGTTTTATGGGCTATGCAATGGTAAAAGAAGTAATTGAAGCAAAAAAAGACATCGTTGATATTTCATTTTTTTCTGAAGACCCATTTCAGCTAGATGAACTAGCCAAGAAAAATGGAGTAACCGTTGTAACCGATTGTGGCGTGGCACCTGGTATGGGCAATATAATCTTAGGCTATTATGCTAAAAAAATAAAAGTGAGCAGCTACGAATGCTTGGTGGGCGGCTTGCCAGTAGTGCGCGAATGGCCTTATGAATATAAAGCCGTTTTTTCGCCCATTGATGTAATCGAAGAATACATTCGCCCAGCCAGATATGTAGAAAACGGCCATTTAATTACCAAAGAGGCTCTTTCCGATGCGGAGCTAATCGAGTTCGATCGAGTGGGTACGCTCGAATCTTGGAACTCGGACGGGCTACGCACCTTAGCCGAAACAATGGATATTCCGAATATGATTGAAAAGACGTTGCGCTACCCCGGTTGTATCGAGTATTTAAAAGTGCTTAGAGAATCGGGTTTCTTTTCGTATGAGGAAATTGACGTAAATGGCACTAAAGTTAGACCAGTAGATGTAACGGCTAAACTACTTTTTCCTAAGTGGAAATTAAAACCAGGCGAAGAAGATTTTACGGTAATGCGTATTAGAATTGAAGGAGAAGAAAATGGAAAATCGAAGAAATTAGAGTATTACCTATTAGATAAGTACGACAGAGAAAATCAGATTATCTCGATGGCCCGAACCACAGGTTACACGTGTACGGCTGTTGCTAATTTGGTGTTAATTGATAAATTTAACCGAGTGGGGATTAATCCTCCAGAATATGTGGGGGAGGAAGAATCTAATTTTAATTTTGTTATCAACTACTTAAAAGAGCGAGGGGTGGTGTATGAAGTGAAAGAGTATTAGACCACAGCACTCAGTTTACACGACTAAAAGCTGTGGTCTGTGGACCAAAAGCTGTGGACTAATAAACTAGTCCATCCAGTTTGATAATTCCAACCATCTCCTTAATTTGCCCCCTTAATTTTTAATATGACTAAGAGTCCTTCGCTTTTACAAGCCATTATTCCCATTATTTTTCTCATTGGTTTACTTTCCATTAACGTATATCTTTTTTCTGATGATGCTACTTATGGAGCTAACCAAATAGCTTTATTATTAGCCGCAGCCGTTGGTGGCTTAATTGCAATGAGCATAGGGTTTAGTTGGGAAGATGTTTTAAAAGGGATAGTAAAGAGCATTAGCTCGGCTATGTCGGCCATTTTAATATTAATGCTTATTGGTTCGCTGGCAGGCACTTGGTTGATAAGTGGAATTGTACCGGCACTCATTTATTATGGGTTGGATATCCTAAACCCAACCATTTTCTTATTTGCTGCCGTAATTGTAAGTGCCATTGTTTCGCTGGCTACGGGTAGCTCCTGGACAACCGCTGCTACCATTGGTATTGCCTTGGTGGGCATTGGTAAGGCTATGGGTATTCACGAAGGTGTGGTGGCAGGAGCCATTATTTCTGGGGCTTATTTTGGAGATAAGATGTCGCCCTTAAGTGATACCACCAACCTAGCTCCCGCCATGGCAGGCACCGATTTGTTTACCCATATTAAATATATGGCACTTACCACAGTGCCAACAATTACAATTACACTTATTATATTTTTAATATGGGGGTTTACGATTGATAGCTCGGCCAGTATAGGAACAGTAGCAGAAGTGCACCAAGCCATTGCCTCTAAATTTACCATAACGCCTTGGTTGTTTTTAGTGCCCTTAATTGTGGTGGGTATGATTTTAAAAAAAGTGCCTGCTTTGCCTGCTTTGCTAGCAGGAGCTCTACTCGGAGGTGTATTCGCTGTTATTTTTCAGCCCAATATTGTGCTGGAAATTGCCGGTGGAAGCACAGGGTCTAACTGGGATTATTATAAAGGTATAATGATTGCCTTGTTTAGTAAAACCAATGTAGCTACGGGCAATGCAATGGTAGATGAGCTATTATCGGCCAGTGGTATGTTTGGTATGATGAATACGATTTGGCTTATTTTATGTGCGATGGTGTTTGGTGGGGTAATGGAATCTTCTGGTATGCTCAAACGAATTGCCGATAGCATTATTCAATACGCACATTCAACGGGTTCGTTGGTGGCATCAACCGCAGTAACATGTGGTTTCTTTAACCTTACCGCTTCTGATCAATACATTGCCATTGTGGTGCCGGGCCGAATGTTTGCACCAACGTTTAAAGAACGAGGATTAGCACCCGAAAATTTAAGCAGAACGCTGGAGGATTCGGGTACAGTAACCTCCGTACTTATACCTTGGAATACCTGTGGAGCTTATCAATCCACCGTTTTAGGGGTAGGAACTTTTGCCTATTTACCTTACGCATTTTTTAATTTATTAAGTCCAATTATGACTATTACTTTTGCCTATGCAGGCATTAAGATAAGGAAATTGGCCGCAAAAAAGGAGGGTTAATTTTATGTCATTACGCGAACGAATTTCAACGGACGAAGTGAATGCTTTGCCTATGCGAGCCTATGAAGGCGAGATTGTTTTGATTGATTCAAAAGAAGACGTAGAAAAAGCAGTAGCCGAAATAGAACAATTTTCGATTATTGGATTTGATACAGAATCGAGACCAGCCTTTAAAAAAGGGGAGTCTTATCCCATTTCATTACTTCAATTTGCTACTCCTCAAAAAGTATATTTATTTAGAGTAAACAAAATTGGAATGCCAGCACCTGTAAGCAGGCTATTGTCCAATGCAAACATTATAAAACTGGGTATTGCCCTGCATGATGACATTAAAGACTTAAGGCGGCTAGGTGTTGCCAATCCACAAGGCTACCAAGACATCCATTCTTTTATAAAAGACAAAGGAGTAATTAACACCGGTCTTCGAAAATTAACGGCAATGATTCTTGGGTTTAGAATATCTAAAAACCAACAAACCAGTAATTGGGAAAACGGAGTGCTTAACGAACGCCAACAAGTATATGCCGCTACCGATGCTTGGGTTTGTTTAAAAATTTATGAAAAGTTGAAAGAACTAAAACTGATTGGATAAGGTGTTTTTTTTAGTCCTTAGGTTTTTAGTATGAACTCAAACCTTCAATACAAAATCTTCGTAATTATCTTGATGAATTAATCAGGTTAAGGTCAAAAAGGTCAAAAGGGTTAAACTCCCCAATACAATATGAAATATTGGAAGTGTCCGTTTGAAAATAAGGTTTGCAGAACAAGTACTTAATGTGACAAAAAATCCCACGATAACCTTATTTGAACCTTTTTTTGCATTTTTGGTACGTATTAATAAAATGTGAGGCAAAATGCACCTATAAAAAACTTGAAAAATTACCTCCAAAAAGAGAAAAGGTTGAAACCATAGAAGTTCTTAGACAATTGAGTAAATCCTCGAAAGCATTAGGAGAATTAAAAGGTATTGCTCAAACAATGTACTCGGGGTGCGACTCCAAGTCGCACTCCGAGTAGAGCAATCATTTTATGCCACCGAATACAGGCATAGCCCAAAGAAAAATTCTTTCAGCAGGCAAGAAGGACGTGGCTTTTCAAGTTGAAGTGAACCTAAAAGATAATATTTATTTCTCTAGGGTCAATAATGACATTACTAGATTGATTGATAAATTCAGATGAGTTGTTTGGAACATCAAGTAGCTCGTATGCTAGATTTTTGTTGCATATCGGTTTGTTACTAAGGCCTGAATAATCTCTATACGAAGAAAACTCCCAATCCTGCATTTTGTTAACCAGTTTGGCTTTTAAAGGATTTTGATGAATATAATGAAAACAAATAAAGGCTTGTTGATTACTATTGGATACGTTTTTTGCTTTTGTTTTAGCCTGAAATAAGGAACCTGTTCTATTATATCTTTTATTGATAGCTCTGGTATAAGAGCTCAAAATTATTCCAATATTTTTATTAGTTTCTAAACTTTTAAACTCGGAGCGCGACTTGGAGTCGCACTCCGAGTAAGAGTATTCTGGAACACTAACCAATAAATGAAAATGATTTGGCATAAGGCAATAAGCCAAAACATCAACCAACGGGCATAAATGGTGCTGAATTTTACCTAAGAAAAAAGTGTAGTTCTTATGCTCAAAAAATATAGGCTGGCTATTATTTCCACGATTATAAATATGATAGATGTTATTGGGTTCAAATCTCATTGAGATATAAGGTAATGAGAATATGGATGGATTGCAAACGCAGTACACTCGGTCGATTTTTTTCCTTATTGCTGTTACAAATAACACTTAGCTCTATAAACCTACTACCGCTCATATAATCATTTCTATGCCTTATGATTATGAGCAACCAATTTTATATCATTGCGATACTGTTCTCGTTTAAACATCGTTCATATTTAATATTTATGAAAAAAACCGCTTTTTTATTGATAGGGCTATTAATTATTGTGTCAAATGTACTGGCACAGCATATTCAAAAAAGCTCCTCGCAAATTTTACAAGATATTAAAAAGTTAAATGTATTAGGCAATGTGCTTTATTGGGCGGCTCATCCCGATGACGAAAATACTCGACTCATTGCCTATTTTAGTAATGAAGTATTGGTAAATACGGCCTATTTAGCCGCTACCAGAGGCGATGGAGGTCAGAATCTTGTTGGTCCAGAAATTAGAGAAGGCTTGGGCGTAATCCGAACGCAAGAGCTATTAGCCGCTCGAAAAATTGATGGTGGCCAACAGTTTTTTACCCGAGCCAACGATTTTGGGTACTCAAAAACAGCCGATGAAACCCTTAAAATTTGGGATAAAGACCAAGTACTTTCCGATATGGTGTGGGTTATTCGTAAATTTAGGCCAGATGTTATCATTACACGTTTTCCGCCCGATAAAAGAGCAGGGCATGGGCATCATGCCAGTTCGGCCATTTTAGCAGAAGAAGCTTTTAAATTAGCCAATAATAAAAACGCATACCCGGAGCAGCTTAAATATGTTTCAACTTGGCAACCCACCCGATTAATGATTAACTCAGGCAGATGGTGGGACAAAGAAATTGAAAAACAACCGAACACAATCAAAATAGATGTTGGAACTTATAACGCTGCATTGGGTCTTTCTTATACCGAAATGGCTGCCACCAGTCGTTCGCAGCACAAAAGCCAGGGGTTTGGGGCTACGCATGTTAGAGGCTCTCAATTCGAATATTTAAAATCTGTACTTGGCGAACCTGTGCAGTCAGATTTATTTGAGGGCATTGACCTTACTTGGAATAGAGTCGAGGTTTCTGAGCTTTCGAACGAGGTAAATGAAATCATCCAAAATTATAACCCTGCCCACCCTTCAAAATCAGTAAGTGCATTACTTAAATTGCGACAAAGTATTAGCAAAGTGAAGGATGTGTTTTGGAAATCTAAAAAGTTGAAAGAAGTTGATGATTTAATTGTACAATGTGCCGGATTATTTATGGAAGCAACGGCAATATCTCCCTTAATTGTTCCCGGAGACTCGTTGCATATTAAGCTGGAATTAGTGAATAGGAGTGCCTTAGAAA
>JALSJD010000021.1 GCA_026989535.1 Cyclobacteriaceae bacterium | reverse complement strand
AATGAAGAATCCTATGTAAATGCGCCTTGTTTTGACCTTACAAGTTTGGAGAGGCCTATGATTTCGATGGATATTTGGAACGAAACACAGGAAAGTTCTGATGGAGCCGTTTTACAGTATTCTACTGATGGAGGTATTACATGGTTAAACGTTGGTGATGTAGATGAAGGTATTAATTGGTATAATGAATCGGGTATAAACGGAAGACCTGGAGGAAGTACTATTGGTTGGAGTGGCGAAACTGGAGAATGGGTAACAGCAAGGTTTAATCTGAATGAAATTCCTGTTTTAGAGAGAGGGCAAGTTCGATTCCGCGTAGCATTTGGTAGCATATCTGACGGTGATGTCAAAAATGGATTTGCGTTTGATAATGTCAACATCAGAGAGAGAAATAGGCTGATAATGGTAGAAAACTTTACCAGTTTGTCTAATGCAGGATATACTAGTTTTAGAGATAGAATGCGTGATTATAAAATGGGTGTTGATTCATTAGATTTTGTTTATATGGATTATCATATTCCGTACCCAGAAGCAGATTCGTTGTATAAAGGAAATGAAGCAGAACCTGTAACAAGAGCAAATGTGTATAATGTGTCTCAAACCATTAATACAGTAGTTGATGGTAATCAATACCAAGATTTTCAATTATTTGACATTGAGTTGATCCAAGAAAGATCTTTAGTTGATCCACAATTTTCAGTGGATGTAACGATTGAACCTTCTGATAGTAAATCTCTTAGTGTTAGGTGGGATGTAGTGGCACAACGTAGCGTAGATAACCCCATTATTGTTTATACAGTAGTGGTAGAAGAATTTATTGTTTTGGCACCTGGCGACACTGCATTTAACGTAGTTAAAAAAATGTTACCAAATCCAGCTGGGTCTTCCAAAGATGGGGTTAACAGTTTTATTCCAGGAGATGTGTACTCTTCGGCTCAACTCGATTGGGTAATTGATGTACCGCTTTATAGCTCCGATAACCTTGCTGTAATTGTATTTGTGCAAGAAAAAACGGATGGAAGCGTACCTGGCGAAATTTATCAGGCAGCTTATGTTAAAGTTACAGACCCCAAAGATCCTCCATTAATACTCGGCTTAGAGGGTGTATTAAAGCATGCAGCGGAATCTATTAATCTTTACCCAAATCCAGTAGCTGACATATTGCATTTTGAAACAACTGATGCGTTAAGCGGTGAGTTAACTTGGGAAATTATTGACCAACGAGGTGTTAAATTTGCCTCTGAAAGATTTTACTTTACAAATGGCAGGTATGAGTACGATACCAGTAGTATTCCGAACGGTATTTACTACTTGGTAATTCAGTCTAAACAAGGAGCCTTAACGTACAAGAAGCTTATAGTAATGCACCGGTAAAAGAGTTTTGGAATTTGAAACTCAGGAGGAAAGGTTGTGGTTAATCAAGCGCTCTAATATCTACGGGTATTACCCTCGAAACACCTTGCTCTACCATAGTTATTCCGTAAATAATATCGGTGCTTACCATGGTACGCTTATTATGTGTTACAATTATAAATTGAGACTCATCAGAGAACTCTCGAATAATGTTATTGAATTTATCAATATTCGCATCGTCCAGCGGGGCATCAACTTCATCGAAAATACAAAAAGGAGCTGGTTTTAACAGATAAATTGCAAAAAGGAGGGAGGTGGCAGTAAGCGTTTTTTCGCCTCCTGATAACTGGTTGATCGTTAATGGTTTTTTACCCTTTGGTTTTGCAATTATTTCAATGGCTGACTCTAATGGATTGGAAGGATCGGTTAATTTTAAATCGCATTGGTCTTCTTCTGTAAAGAGCGATCGAAACACCTTTATAAAATTTTGTTCAATTTTTGCAAATGCCTCTAAAAAAGCAGCTTTGGCCACCAAATCAATTTCTGATATGGTAGAAATAAGCGATTCTTTCGCTTTTTCTAAGTCCTCTTTTTGGTTAGAGATAAAATTGTAGCGTTCTTTAATTTCATCGTAAGCCTCTAAGGCCATAGGGTTTATAGAGCCAATCCGTTCAATTTTTTCTTTTATAGCCTGCACTTCGCTCGTAAGTTGCTCTAAATCTAAGGCAACATCAGCTTCATGAGCACTTTTCATTACCTCTCGTATATCAACCTCAAATTCTACTTTTAAGCGTTCTTTAATACTGCTTAATTCAAGTTTTTTATCATTTAAGGCATTGGTTAGCTCTAGTATAAATTCGTCAATATTTTCTCGTTGATGTTGTATTTCTTTATGCTCTTTTTCAGCCTTTTCAATAGCTCCTCTTGTGCTATAATATTCTTTTTCAGCTTCATTAACCCCTTCCTCAATCGATTCTTTTTCGGCATAAAGTTCAATTAATTTATCGTCATTTGACTCAGAATTACTAAGCAACGATTTTATTTCTGCATCATTGGTTTTAAGCTCTTTTTCGTTTTTTTCTATGTTGGCTTTGCTCGTTTCAAAGGTTGTTTTCTTAAATCCAAGTTCTTGTTCTAAACTATTTAATTTGTTTTGAAATTGATGAAATTTGATATTATTCTCGTTGTATATATTGGTTTTTTCAGTAAGCAACAGGTTATGCGTTTCAAAGGCTTCTTTTAAATCGCTCAAATGAATTTTGCTTTCTTCAATTTTACGCGCTACCAAATCGCTTTTGGGAAGCAGCTCTTTATTTTTTTGATTAATGAGGTCAACTTGTTCAAACAACTCTTCTTTATCAACATCTGTTTGAGAAATTAAGGACTCAAATTGTTCTTGCTTAGTAGTAAGCGTTATGTATTCCTCGTTTATTTTAGTTAATGCTTCTGTTTTTTGGTGGAGTAGTTCTTTTTGAACAGAAGTTTTTAGTTTGTCCAGTTCAGCCTGACTATCGTTTAGTTCATTATTTACCTTGGTTAGCTGTTTGTCTAAATTTTTAATATCTTTTGCCAACTTCTCTAAATTTTTAGCACGGCCAATTTTTTTACCCTCAAAAAGACCAACAGACCCACCAGACAAGCTTAAAGGCCGCTTAATATACTTGCCCGATTTTGTAATAAATACGGCATCGTTAATGGACGGGAAATCCTGCTCTTCGCTATCCAGCATATACACATTATCGAGCATATACGATATTAAGAGTTTGTATTTGGTATCAAACTCCATTAGTTCGGTAGCAGGAAAAGTGTTTTCTATTAATTGAGAAGTGCTGGGTGTAAAGCCTTTAAAGGCTTCGAGTATAAAAAAGTTAGCCTTTCCTTTAGCGGCATCGCTTAATAGGTTAATGGCACTAAAAGCTTGATTATACGTATCAACTACATAATAATTTAAATACGGCTCTAAGTAATTTTCAATTGATATTCTGTACTCTTCTTTACAAGTAATTAAGTCGGATAGGAGGGGGGCCTCTACTTTCCAGTCGGGTGTTTTCTTTAAAAACTTAATGGCTTCCGGAAAACCCTCTAAATTATCAACCAATGATTTGGTTAAATTATACTCATTTTGCTTAGCGTCTAACTTTCGCTTTATGTCAGCACTTTCATCTTTAATTACCGAAATGGTATTTTCGGTTTGTTCAATCTGCTCGATAAGTCTTTGTTCATTATTCTCAAGCTTCTTTAGTTCACTGTTTTTAGTGTTGAGCTCTTCTGCCAAGCTTTTAATTCGGTCGTCAAACTCTACTAAGTTGGCTGTTTTTTGCGAGCTTGAGGAGGAAGCCTTTTCCAATTGTTGTTTAAGCGAGGAAAGCTGAATTTCATTAATCTCGATTTCTTTTTTTACTTGATATAATTCTTCATTATTCGATTGGTGTACAATTTCAAAAGACTCCGCTTCTTCTTTAGCCTTTTGGGTAATCGCAAATTGGGCTTCTTTTTCGGTATTATACCTATCTAACATTAATTCGAGCTCGCTAAATTGTTTTTGAACAGTATCAAATTCAGTATTTAAACTTTTAATACTAAATAAAGCCCTTTCATTACTCTTTTTGTCCAGTTCAATCTGTGCTCGAATACCATCCCCTTTGTCATTTAAAAATCGAAGTCGCTCATTCTCTATTTTTTTATCACTCTCGTATTGTCTAATATTATTTACATGCTCGTTTAATGATTTTTGCCGGGACGAAAGCAGTTTTTCCTTTAGGAGGAGCTCCTTTTTAAGCTTTTCTACAATGGCTTCTTTTTCAGCAATGTATGTATTAAAGTTTAGCTTTTTGTCCGTTTCTTGTTCAATTTGTTTAGTTAAGCTGTTATAGGCAGTTGTTTGAGATTTAATAGATTCAGAAGCCAGAAGCAAACTTTTTTCTTTATACTCCTCTTTTAGTTTAAAATAACGTTCTGCCTGCCTGGCTTGTTTTTCGAGTGATTTTAAGTTTTTTTCAATCTCAAAAAGCAAGTCCTCCACCCGTTCTAAATCTGCATCAGTCCCTTCTAATTTCCGTAAGGTTTCTTTTTTTCGTTTCTTAAACTTAGAAATACCTGCCGCTTCTTCAAATAAACCTCTTCTCGAATTATCCTTATCCGAAAGAATATCGTCAACCATTTTTAGCTCAATAATGGCATAGCTATTGGAAGAAATGCCTGTATCTAAAAATAAATTAGTAATGTCTTTGAGCCTACACGGAACACCGTTTAGTTCATATTCACTTTCGCCAGACCTATAATACCTTCGGGTGATTGTTAGCACAGAGTACTCTGTAGGCAAAATGTTTTTAGTGTTATTAAACGTAAGCGAAACTTCTGCCATTTGGGTTGGTTTCCGCTTTTTTGTTCCATTAAAAATTATGTTCTCCATTTTATCGGAACGGAGCGTTTTTGTTTTTTGCTCTCCTAACACCCAACGAATGGCATCTACCACATTCGATTTTCCGCATCCATTAGGGCCAACAACACCGGTAATGCCTTTATCAAAATTGATTACTGCTTTATCTCCAAAACTTTTAAACCCTTTAATCTCTAATTTTGATAATTGCATATAGATTGGTACTCGTACTTTTTATTACTTACTAGGGAACAAATTTATTTCATTGCTTAATTTTTTACATCAATCATTCAAATTATTATCAGGTAAAGTTCCCTATATTTGTTTTAATGGATGACAAGTTTATATATTACTTAGTTATTGGCGCTATTTACTTGATAAGTAGAATGCTTAAAAAGAAAAAGCCGCCAACTCCGGTTGCACCTCCAATGCAAAATATGGAAGAGGCAAGGGAGCAAGCTGCACCTGTAGCTCAAAGATTCTCGACTCCCAAACCTTCATCGTTTGAGGATTTGCTAAAAGAAATATCGCAAGAGTTTGAAGGCAGACGAGAGCCAACCTCTACTGTTGCTCAAGTGCCAGAGCCAGTTGAAATAGTTAAACCTAGCCCTAGTCTTGAGGAGCTTACTCGTGAGCAGAAATATGTGAAACGTAAGCAAAAAGAGGCGGCTGAAGAAGCGAATCAAAAAAGGCTACTTCGACTGGCCGATCAAGAAAATGAACATGAACCCCATGCTGTACTTGAATTGCTCCAAAAAGAAGGTGGTGCAGCCAATGCGGTTGTTTTATCAGAAATACTTAACAGGAGATATTAACTAGCCAAAACGTCATTGCGAGCGCGGAATCCGACCAGTTGGCGGATCAGCGGAGGAAAATGACAGAAAATACCTTTAAAATGGAGACCCCGCAACGGATGCGGGAAACGTGCTTTTTATACACTTTGCTGGTCAGCCAGCTGGCTGATCTGGCATCCCCTCTTTGAAATTCTTTACTCTGCCAATGGTAGCGCACCCCCTTAATTAAAAGTTTTAGTACTACACAATTAGGAGACTCTTCGGGCTGTAGCTGGCTGAGTGACGTACACTCTTTTTCGGGCCGTCATTCAGAAGGAGGAACGACTGAAGAATCTCTTTAAAATGGAGACCCCGCAACGGATGCGGGGAAACGTGCTTTTTATACACTTTGCCGGTCAGCCAGCTGGCTGATCCGGCATCCCCTCTTTGAAATCCTTTATTCTGTCAATGGTAGCATCGGGACTCCTAATTCAATGATTTCGCAAGCCCTGCCCACCGTACTTTGTACTAAGGGAGGCGGGCTCGTTAGAGAACATTCTAGCTCAGGCTTTCTGAGCCAGACACCGAGTTTATAGACAAACACTATTTAGAGCTTGGCTATAAAGGGGTTAAACTCACACAGGTTTAAATTGCTCAAAGGCTTGTTTACAGTTATTGCAATAATGCATGGCACGGCATAATGTTGG
>JALSJD010000020.1 GCA_026989535.1 Cyclobacteriaceae bacterium | reverse complement strand
GATGATAGGCATGGCCAAATGTCAACGATTGTATCTTCTCAAATACCTGTTTCTGCTTGGTACGATATTATCGGTGAAGGCACAATTGCCGATGCCATTTTGGATAGGCTCGTAAACTCTTCCCATCGAATCGACTTGAAAGGAGAGTCGTTAAGAAAAGGAATTTTAAAGAATGAATAAATTATTTTTACTACTTTGCACCATCTTTCAAAGTGGCACGGTTTGAACCGAAATCACTGGCACGGTCTGACTGAAATAGCCAATAGTGTAAAATATATCTAATAAAATATTTGCTAAATAGACACCTTTTAGGTGGGCAATTTAAAGCTAGACTTTATGTTAAAAAAACAAAAGTAGTGACCTATTTGCAAAAAAACAAAAACGCAATATCCTAAAAATGAGCAATTTATGATGTTCTATTTTCAAGTTGGCTTAAACCATGAAACCTAACTTTTGGCTATACGCACAAACTCTTTGTCTAGCCTCTGCACGTGACTATTTCCATAACTTCCTAAACTCTTTGGTGCAGCGATAAAAATATTACTTGTAGTTATGAGGCGGATGGGAAGTGGAGGACTATACTTGTTATAAAATATAATGTTAATTCACTTATAGGTATAGAATCCGTAAATCAGTTTTCTATTAATTTTACCATCCATCCATCGTATAAGCCCATAAATCCTTCTACATCACCATCATTGGAATGGGTATAGCCAGCAAGAATGTATTCTCCTTGATTCATTTCTATTATAGAATAAATATATTCATTGGAATAGCCACCTAATGAAGTACTCCATTCTACTTCTGCTTGATTATTTAATTTCAAAGCCCAATAATCATAAGTTCCTTCATTATTTTTTAGGTTACCATCATTAGATGCAGAATGACCGCCAAGAAGGAATCCTCCATCCATGGTTTGCTTTACGGTATTAAATTGATCGGTGGATGTACCCCCCAATGTTTTTTCCCAAACTATATTTCCTTGTGAATCTATTTTTAAAACCCACCCATCATTCCCACCTATGTTATTGGCTACGTCTCCATCGCTCGAGTTACTTGCGCCAGCTAATATATAACCACCATCATTGCACTTGTCCATTCCCCCAAATCGATCTGTATTTGAACCTCCATACGTGTTTTGCCAGAGAATAGCTCCAGTATTGTCAACTTTTAAGATCCACAATTCATAACCTGCATGGTTTGCAGTAACATCACCATTTGTGGAAGTACTTGTTCCACCAATTATAAATTCTCCATTTGAAGTTTCGAAGACAGAATTAGCTTCTTCATAATTTGATCCACCATAACTAGATTGCCATTCAATTATCCCATTTGTATTTAATTTAACAAGCCAAATATCATAATTTCCATTATTCTCAGTAAGATCTCCATCATCAGAATTGCTCCATCCAACAACAGCGAAACCTCCATCGGAGGTCTCAGTTACGGATCTCGCTCGATCAATTTGTGAACCTCCAAGTGATTTTTGCCACACTAAGTTTCCTGAATTGTCAAGTTTTATAACCCAAGCATCAAAGTCTCCATTATTTCCAGTCACATCATAATCATTTGACAAAGACTCTCCAACTACTATATAGCCACCATCAGTTGTTTGCAGCGCAGAATAGGCTTCATCGGTCGTTGATCCACCAAATAATTTTTGCCACTCAATAATGCCCTCATTATCAGTTTTAATAATCCAAAAATCTTGCGCGCCATTACCACCTGAATCAAAAGTGGTAGTTGAGGAACTACCTGCCATAATAAAACCTCCATCCGTGGTTTTATTTATAGATCTAATTTCATCTCCGGAAGAACCTCCAAATGTTTTTTTCCAAACTGTAGTTACTGCTATATCAGTTAAATCAATATCTACAACGTCCACGCTTTCGTCAATATTAAGTTTGAATACAATTCTTCCATTTTCAAGGGAAGCATTAATTTTTATACGATAAAGCGTTTTAGGAAGTGGGTCATTTATACTAGTGCTAATGGTTTTTTCAATTATTGTACCATCCAACTTAGTATAAGTAAGTGTAGCTACCACAGCTAGAGGAGACGTAATGAAGTAGCCAGATCTTCCTTCGTCCTTAGTAAAGGTAAGTGATTCCTGACTTTCTATTAAGGTTACTACTGCGTTGTAGTCTGTAAAGTTTGTTTTTACATTATCAGACCAAATAATGGAGACTTGGGTATTGGCAAGAGACATATCCACTTCTATGTATTTTTGCTCTTCTTTATCTATGGTGAAAACATCTGTTTTTCCATAATAAAAAGGTTCGTCAAAAGCTGCATTCTGTTCGTTATTAGAAGTGGCCTCTACATAGTATTCTCCTGTTGGAAGACTAACTTCATCAGGAGCACTTGAAAAAGGATTTATAACCAAGTATTCTACTCCTTCTTTATTAAAAATAGTTACTTTAAAATTATCGGTGTCAGTTTCCGAGCTTCTGCCAGAAGTAATCACTTCAATATCTATACTTAAGGAGAGGGACAAGTAACCATGATTTTCAGTTGGAAGATGATTTTTATCCTTACAAGCTAATAAAACGATGGCTAAAGCTAGGGTAGTTAAAACATTTGCAATTAATCTCATGGTTTTATGGTTAGTTATATTCTACTGGTAATGATACTTGCTTAAGGCTAAACAAGAGTGATGCAGAATTTTACAATATGTACATTTTAAGAAAAAAATAATTTAGATAAAACAATCTATATTACCATATAAGGTTGTCTAGCAAGTTCTTGCTAAATTACGATATAAAAGTCTTTATTTATGCAAATTAATACAATAAAATATAAGGTGTTCAGTACAGTATCAATCCTATCAAAATATAATCCTATCAAATTGAGATTTTACAATCATTTTTAATTCTGCATCTATGATTCCAATGATTTGCTCAATAAGTAGTTTATCCAATGTTGCTATTTTATGCAGCCGAATTACTGAAGGTAATTTGAGCCCAACTTTTTCCCAATTTTCAATCCTGAAATCATAGTCTGAATTATATAGTTTACTAGTAATTCTGCAAACAACAATATCACCATCATTAGAATCTAGAAGAATTAGGGCGGGTCTCTTTTTCGATTTATCCCCATCTGTAAATGGAAATTTAAGCAATACTATTTCACCGAACACGAATTTGTTCATCACTAATAGTTGTCATAAACATCATCAGCATCTGAGTATCCTGCTAAAAATTGGACTTTGGCGAGCTTTTTAAACTGGTTGTTATCTTCTTCTTCAAGCAACACAATTACCCGTACCTGAGTTTCATCTTGTAAATCAAGATCTATGGTATTAGGAATTTTAATAGTCCTGTTTTTTAATGTGGAGTTGAATTCAACTGCTTTCATAAGCTTAAAGTTAACCAATTTGAAGTGTAAAAGTTAACAACCTTACCTATTATTAGTAATTTATGCTAAAGGAAAGATGCCTGCTTTCTCAGCAGTGTTATTGTCTTTCTACACGTAATTATTCAACATTACAGGCATTATAAGCATTAGCACATCTTCGTTTTCGTCTTGCTCTTGAGGTATAATTAGGCCTGCTCTATTGGGAGCCGAAAGGTGTAGCTCAACTTGCTTGGTTTCAACATTGCTTAGCATTTCAATAAGGAAACGGGCATTAAAACCAATTTCAATATCATCGCCTGTGTGCTCGCAAACAAGTCTTTCGTTGGCCTCGTTTGAAAAATCTAAATCTTCGGCTGAGATAAGTAGCTCGCTACCTGTAATTTTTAATCGCACCTGGTGGGTGGTTCGGTTAGCGTAAATAGAAATACGTTTTAATGAACTTAACATTTCCATTCGGTCAATGGTCATTCTGATAGGGTTCTCCAACGGAATCACGTTTTCGTAATCTGGGTAACGCTCATCGATTAAACGACAAATCATTTTAATATGACCAAATTTGAAGAACGCATTAGAAACGTTAAAATTAAGCTCTACATCTGTATTTTCTTGAGGTAAAATATTTTTTAATAGGGTTAATCCTTTACGAGGAATAATAATAGAATGCCCATTTTCGGTAGCTACATCCACTCTTCTATAACGGATTAGCTTATGCCCATCAGTACCTACAAATGTAGTGTTGGTATCATCAAAATTAATATATACCCCCGTCATTGCTGGGCGAAGTTCATCGCTGCTGGTGGCAAAAATGGTGTTATTAATGGCTCTGTATAAAACTTCGGTCGAAAGGTTGCTTACCGTAAAGTCAGCTTGTACATCTGGCACCTTAGGAAAGTCAGTGGCATTTTCGCCTGCTAATTTATAATGCCCATTATCGCTGCTAATTTCTATACTATAAGTAGCATCATCAATAGAGAAGGTTACAGGCTGCTCTGGTAAGTTTTTAAGGGTATCTAATAATATTTTTGCGGGCACCGCAATACTTCCGGCTTCGCTCGATTCTACCTCTAACTCGGTAATGATGGAAGTTTGTAAATCAGAAGCAGTTACAATTAATTTTCCACCGCTAATTTCGAATAAAAAATTTTCTAAAATTGGCACTACGGGGTTGGTTGTTATAACCCCTTGGATGCTAGATAATTGCTTAAGAAGTACGGAGGAGGAAACTATGAATTTCATTTATATAAATTATAAGATACAGTTAATGTGGTAAAGGTATAAATAATTACGAATTGAAACTAGCTTTACTAGCACCTAAATTGAGCTACTCAAAATCTGATTTTTTTACTAAAATTTTTACTAAACGCTTTTTATTAAATAAGCAGAATGAGGAATCGGGCGATAATCCAATAAAATAAGGTTGGTTTTTACTCGTATCAAATATGCGTACATACTCCGTGGCTCCCGATAATTTACTTGTGGATATTAGAACCATTGGTGTATTTTTTGTAACAGCCTCTACCTCATACTTTACAAGTTCTTCCTCTACCAAGTATTGATCGGTTTGCAGAAATAATAAATTTTCCAATGAAGTGATGAGCTGGGTGCTGTCGGCTTCCATTCCCACAATCTCGAAGAAACTATTTTTATACCTAAACTCAATGCTATCGGTTGGGTACTTTATTTTGAGGCTGTTTAAATTGGTAAACATAGCTGTAAATGCTCTGCGAGATCGCCAATCGGAGGTAGGTACTTGAAAAATGCCTGCCACAAAACTGCGATAGCCCGGTATATGCACCATATAGCCATTATCATCCTCATCCAGCACAAACGAAGTTTGTAACTCACTATCTCCCCAAATAAAATAATGTTTTACAAGTTCGCTATTGTTTAAAATTTTAACCTCCGTGCCTTCCGTTTTAATTAATTGTACCAACGAATCCTTTTGCGATTGTGGGATTTCTTTTCGGATTTCCAATTGGCTAAGTACCGAAAAGAACACATCACGCATATTAGGGTCAAGTTCATACGTATCGTTTACTTGCCATACGCCTTGCACATAACTTAGTTTATTGGCGTTTTTTTTAGAGGTAAGCACCACATCGGTAATTACTGTTTCCGGGTTTAAGGTAAACTGCCTCTTATCTATGTCTAATCCTTTGCGTACTTTAAAATAGGGGAGCAAGGTGAGCAAAGTAATTAATCCACCAAGTATTAAAAGAAGCCGTATGTTTTTTTGTTTCTGCATTTGCTTACTTCTTAAAATCGTGTATATTTTCTTTTTCTTAGCCAGTTATACACTATGCCGAAAATGATGAGTAATAAGACAGGCAGTGCCAAATTAATGAGCTGCCACGTGAGTTTTCCATTTTTTAGTTTTACTTTATCGAGTGGCCGAATTACCACTTGTTTAGAGCGAGCTGTAATTAATCCATTGCCTCGGGTTAAGTAAGTAAGTAGGTTTAAGATTAAATCTTGGTTGGCAAATGTTTGGTTGGTAAATGGGTCGTAACCTAAGGGGAGCGGTTGCCCTGTTTTAGGGTCAAGGTCATTTCTGGCCAAATCACCATCACTTATTATAATAAGTTTACTTTCTCCTTGTGGTTTAAAACCTAGGTTGGATTGCCCCTCGGGCAAGAATTTATTTTTAAAGAAAGAAGTAAAATTCCCTTCGAGCAAATAAGCCATCGGTATGTTTTTGGTAGTAAACTTGGCAGGGTCAAGGGCTTGTTGCATCAAATTAATATCAACCAGAGTAGGGCTCATTAATTTTCGTGAATAAGGCGATGAAGAAAACAGTAATGTCTTTTTTACGCCCACTGCTTTTACGGTATCAATACTGCTCGCAAAACGGGTTAACGTGGCATCTAAATTACGTACCGTGCTGTGCTTGGTATATTCGTTTACCACCGGAAAGTAGGGCCATTGCAGCAGTTGTATTTTGGCTTGTTCGCCTTCGTTGCCCACCACAATGGGGTAGGTGCTCGATACAAAATCTTGAATTAAATCATTATTAATTCGCACTCCATACGTAAATAATTGGTCGTCTAAATCTAAATCGTACGGAAAGCTAAAGGTGCCCACATTGGCGCTATCCATATTTACGGCTACTTTATCCAACATAAATAAGCCAGTACCGCCATTTATTAAGTATTGATCGAGTTTAAATTTATCGGTAGGAGAGAACCGAGTGGTAGGTTTGGCCAATAGGATGGCATCTACCGAAGGTATTTTATTAACAGAAGTAAGGTCGATGGTTTTTACCAAGTACCGTTTATCGAGTACACGGGATAGGCTTATAAAATTGGCAGAATCTAACTCATTATGCCCTCGAATAATGCCTAAGGTAGGCAAGTTTAATCCGATAATATTCTGGATGGCATTGGCCAACTCGTACTCAATTCCTTCAATGGATTGGTTGAGCCGTTCTTCGGGAGGAGCCGCTTTATTACCTTTAAATAATTGCACCCCTTTTTCGGCACTTCCGTAAGAGATAACCACTCCTGGTACAATCCTTTTCTGGATTCTTTTGCCTTCTTCGGTTAAAAACACATCTGTGGGTTGTATGCCTTTACGCGCTAACGACATCAGAAATTGATTGCGTGATTTTTGGCTTACGGCCTGATCGGGGTTTATAAATTGAAACTGGATTTTGCCATCTGAATAAATCGAAAACTCTGTGAGTGTTTCTTCTAAGGCGCTCCGCATTCGTTTAAAACCTGCAGGCAATTCGCCTTCTAAATACGCTTCAATGTAAATATCGTCTTCTAGGTTTTCGAGTAATTCTTTAGTTGCAGAGGAAATGCTGTATCGGTTTTCTTCGGTTAAATCAACCCTTAAAAAAAAGAAAGAACCCAAGGAATTTACCAGGATAGCAATGCAAATAGCAATAGCAATTTCTAAGGCAATGGTTAACCGTTTGCTTTCTAAAATTTTCATTTTTTATTGGCTAGGGTTAATCTTGAAAAATACAGCAAACCGGCTATTACAGTTAAAAAGTAAAGAAAATCACGGCTGTCTAACAGGCCTTTGCTCATGGCATTATAATGGTACTCTAAGCTTAGTTTTGATAAAGGCAACGAAAGGCTAGACCACACATTGATGCCTGCCAAGGAATTTAATCCTGTAAACAAAATAAAGCTCACAAAGGCAGCAATTACAAAAGCAACCACTTGGTTATTGGTGAGGGCGGAGGTTAGTATGCCCAAGGCTGCAAATACTGCCGATAATAAAAATAAGCCTATGTAGGAGCCTGCAATGCCTGCGGCATCAATATTGCCCACTGGGCTTGCGAGCTCTGCCAACGAAAAACAATAAACCAATGTGGGTAAAATAGCCACGGCCACCAAGGTAAGAGCCGCAAAGTATTTGCCTAAAATAATTTGTAATTTGGTAACAGGCTTTACCACTAAAATTTCGATGGTGCCAGCATTGGTTTCTTCGGCTAACATTTTCATGGTAATGGCGGGTATTAAAAACATTAATACAAAAGGTGCCATCGAAAAAAATGTGCCCATATCCGCATAGCCGTAATCAATTACGTTGGTTTCTGGAAAAACCCAAACGATCAAACCCATGGCTACCAAAAATACGGCAATAATGATATACGCTATGAGTGAGCTTAAAAAGCTGGTAATCTCTTTTTGGTATATATTAAACATCTTTAGATTGGGTTAACGAGGCAAAAACATCTTCCATAGAGCATTGTACTTCGGTTATGCCAATTAAATTAAGCGAGTGTTCGGTTACAAAATTCATAAATTCAGGTCGAATATCGTCTTGGTTGGTGGCTTTTAATTGATAGCGATGTCCGCCAATATTTTTTATAGTAACCCCTTTTTTAAACGAATGCAAAAGCGCATCGGCCACTTTAGACGAAAATTCAATTTCAATTACTTGTTGCGAAGTGTTTTTTTGCAGTTCAGCAATGCGGCCATCGGCCACAATTTGTCCTTTATTTATAATAATGGCACGGTCGCAAACAGCTTCAACTTCCTGCATAATATGGGTGGAAAACAAGACCGTTTTACCAACACTTACTGATTTAATGAGTTCTCTTACTTCTTGTATTTGGTTGGGGTCGAGGCCGGTGGTAGGCTCATCTAAAATAAGTACCGATGGGTTATGTAATAAGGCTTGTGCTAGCCCAACCCGTTGCCGATAGCCTTTAGAGAGTTGCCCAATCTGCTTATTTTGTTCTAAACCTAGTTGACACATTTCGATGACCTCGGCCGTTCGTGCCTTCAAGTTAGTTTTATTTAGGCCATAAAATTTGCCACTAAAGTGTAGGTATTCGTGTACGTACATATCCAGGTATAAGGGGTTGTGTTCTGGCAAGTACCCTATGCTTTTTCGTACTTCTAAGGGGTTTTCTTCTACATTAATATTATTTACCAAAACTTTGCCACACGAAGGATTGATATAAGTTGTGGCAATTTTCATGGTAGTAGATTTGCCTGCGCCATTGGGGCCCAAAAATCCTACAATTTCATTCGCCTTTATTTCAAACGAAATGCCATCAACGGCTTTTTGAGTGCCGTAAAGTTTTGTTAATTTTTCAATAATTATCGACATATACTTACTTGCCTTTGGGTCGAAGGGGTCTTACCTCAATGTCAATATGATGATAATTGGGAGGGGAGGATAAAACGTGTAAAATAGTAGAAGCAATGTCTTCCGGCATCATCATATTATCATTAGTGGTTACTGAATTAATATCATCAAAAAAGTTGGTTTTAACAGAACCAGGATAGATAACGCTTACTTTAATGCCAAAGTTGCGAAGCTCCTTAAACATGGCTTGCGATATGCCTCGCACTGCGTGTTTGGTGCCACAATAACCTGCCATACCTGCAATGCCATTAGTACCTGCAATGGAAGAAATGTTGATAATATGACCAGCATCCATTTTTTTCATTTCAGGAATAACCAAGCGTGAGCAATAAAAAATGCTATCCACATTGGTTTTAAACATTTGGTGCCATTGTTCATCGGGCATTTCTTCAAACAAGCCCTCGAACCCAAGCCCTGCATTATTAAGTAGGATGTCTATTTGGTTGCCAAATTTAGCTATTGTTTGTTGGTATCCTTCTTTTACAGAGTTGTTATCACTTACATCTACGGGTGTAAAAAAGAAGTTTTCGTGGGTAAAATCTGGTTCGGATCTGCTCCAGCCAGCCACTTTTACTCCATTATTAAGTAGTAGTTTTGCCGTAGCCAAACCAATTCCTTTGCTTACTCCTGTTATAATGGCTGTTTTATTTAAAAGTTCCATCTTAATTTAGCCGTTTAGTTTAATTATAAACCCAAAGTTGTTGATAGTCAGATTAATAGTTTTTATTCTTTTTATTGCACAAGCATCTTGGGCACAACAAAGCGCCAAATATAGTTATTCTTTAGGAGGAGAAGTATTTGAAGGCTTTATTCTTAGGCATCATGAATATTTAGGGCATTTAATAAAAGGGCGTCCTACCGGATTCGAAATTTCGTTTAAGCAGCAAACCAATGGAACTAAAGCGTGGGAAGCAAATTACGGGTATCCTGAAATTGCTTATAATATTTCGTATTATGATTTAAAAAATGATGCGCAACTGGGTAAAGTGATTGCGCTTAGTACTGGTATGGGATTTCATTTATTGGGTAAACCTCCATTCAAATCAGATTTTCAATTTTATTTTGGAATGGGTTTAGCCTACTCTACTAATCCTTATAATAAAGAAAATAACAACCTTAATAATGTAATAAGTACACCCATAACCTATAATGGTAATGTAAGACTTACTTATTACCAATCGTTTGGTAAAAGGATGAAAGTAGGAGCAGGTTTAAAATTTACACATTTTTCCAATGGGTCGTTTAAGCTGCCCAATAATGGGCTTAATATTGTTACGGCCAATCTAATGGCAAGTTATAAGCTAACAAGCTCAATTTCGGAGTTTAAAACTGCCAAAGAAAATTACTCATTGGATAAGAAAGTGTACTATGGAGCCGTTTTTAGGATTGGATTTGCAGAAGCTCCTCCTGTAGGTTCGGGTGTGAAGCCTGTGTATGCATTTTCGCTTATTGCTCAAAAGAGGGTATCGCTTAAGAGTATGTTGGAGGTTGGTGTAGAAGGGTTTGCAAACCAAGCGATAAAATTAGAAATAGAAAACTCGTTTGATGAAGCATCTGTTGGAACTGATTATAAGCAATTGGGTATGATGGTGGGTCACCAATTAGTAGTGAATAAATTAACAGTAATTACCCAGGTAGGATTTTATGTTTATAAACCATATTACCCTAACGATCGAGTGTATCAACGAGTAGGATTTGGTTATTTTTTTACAGATCACTTGTATGGCAATTTGACCCTTAAAACACATTTTGCTGTAGCAGAAGTTATTGAATATGGAATTGGATATAGGTTATGAGCATAAACAAACAAATATTTTTTTCCGCATTAACGGTGGTAGTTATTATACTACAAGGCTGTAATAAACAAGGGGCAGGCTGCTTTGATAAAGCAGGTGATATAAAAACAGCATCCGTAGAGGTGGCCGCTTTTACTAGCATTGATGTGAGTTCAAATGTGGATGTGCAATTACTAACTGATGGGCTTAATCGGGTTGAAGTATCTACAGGTGAAAACCTACTAGCCGGAATAAGCCTAAAAGTTGAAGAGGGGGTACTGTTAATTGATAATCTAAATTCTTGTTTTTGGTCTAATGGTTACACGCATCCACTGGTTGCCATTCGAAACCCCAACCTTACCAAGCTTATTCAGCATGGGTATGGAAATATTTATACAACCGATACGCTCGTGGTTGATAATTTACTGGTACAAGTAGAAGATGCCTCTGGTGGGTTCGATTTAACACTTCAATCAAATTTGCTTAGGGTAGTGTCCAATAGTTTAGGGCCTATCACCTTAAGGGGTGTCACCCAAAGTTTAAACGCAGGACATTATTTGAGTGATGGCATTTTATACGCAAAGGAGTTGCTTGTTCAAGATTGCCACATAACTCATAATGGGAGTAACCGTATGGAGTTAAACGTAATTAATAAATTAAGTGGGGCTGTCAACAGCATAGGTAATGTGTATTTATATGGGCAAAAGCCAGCTTTAATTAATGTTGAACTAACGAATAAAGGAGTTATTATTAATAAATTCTAGTGTTGAGAATATGTAAAAAGGAGGTTACAGGAGTAATCTACTCTTTAATAGAGTAGGGTAGGTAATCAGTAACATCGCCTCCATAGCGATGTACTTCTCTAATAATAGAAGAACTAATATGAGCGTAAATGGGGGTCGTAATTAAAAACACCGTTTCCAATTCAGGATTTTGATTTTTATTAAGCTCGGCAATACTATTTTCATATTCAAAATCTGTTGTATTTCTAAGCCCTCTTAATAAATAGTTGGCATTATGTTTTTTTGCAAACTCTGCCGTAAGCTCGTTATATATTTTTACCGATATTTCGGGTTTGTCTTTATACGTTTTTTCAATGTAGGCTACCATGGTATCTACATCAAAATAGCGTTTATGCTTGGCGGTATTATAGCCAATGGCAATAATTATTTGGTCAAATATTTTTAATCCTCTTAGTAAAATATCCTCATGCCCTTTGGTAAAAGGGTCGAACGAACCAGGAAAAAGAGCGATTTTTTCCATTACTCACAAAGATGAAGGTTATAGGTATCAAAAAAGTAATGATCCTGCAATTCGTCAAAAACAAAACCATAGGAATAAAACTTTGGGCGTTCCCCAAACGAAACGTGCTTTATATATTTTATAAACTCATGGTAATGGGTAGATTTTTTACCAATATAGCCCCAAAGTACCACATTAGTGGTTTGCTGGCTTCTTTTTAACCCATTAAAAACCAGCATAATGTACTTTATATAATCTTCAAATTTTTTAATTGAAAACTGGTTATAATACTCTAATTTTTTGTTTCGCGAGGAGATGACATGCAATTTAAACCGATCTACAAATAAGAAAATAGAGTCGGCAGGATAGTGCTCAATTTGAGCTAGTACACCTTCGATTAGCGTACTCGATTGGTGTACAAACCCTATTTCAATTTTAGGATAGATACTCTTAAACCAACGATGTAATTGTTTATTAACCGCAAAGCAATTAACCGCATCCGATTTTAAATGCTTATAATAAAGCATTTCATCGGTTTGTGGGTTTACCTTGCAATTAAGTTTTAGGTAGTCGAATAAAGATGCTTTGTCGAAAAGTTTAGAAGGAACTAATGCGAATTTATTGTTTTTAATCCCAACCTTAACACTTTTCCAAAAACCTGCTTTTAGCAGTTCGTGGTTATCGAATAAGTCATCAAGAATAGCAACTAATTCTTGATAGGTTTTTACTTTAGAAATAGCATAATCCTCCAAAAGCAAGCATTTGCCTGTTTTTGCGTCAGAAACCGTGCATTGGATATCACGGTTTCCTGAAAGGATGTGAAGATTATAATGATGCAGAAGCTCTACATCAAGATCTTTATCCTTAATTTTTTTTAAAAGTTTGTATTCTTTTGTTTTCAATTACTCCCAATTTCCGGCAGTAGTAACTTCAGTTCTAGAGCCAAAACGCAACGGTTTTTTGTTATTAGCTTCATTATCTTCTTTTCGGGTAGGATCCACTGGTTTGGTATCTCTAACTTCTATCACATTTACCATAAGCCTGTTTTTTTCAATTCTATCTGCAAACAAATCAAATTTTGCAGGCGGGTTGGTAAGTGGAATAATTGCAAGTTGGCTAATATCCATTTTCGAGTTAAATTTCTCTTCCCTCACTTGCATTACTAAATCACCCTTGGTGATTTTAGCGTTTGCGCTAATATTTGCTAAAGAAGTAATAACACCAGAAACTTTCGACATTTGGTTTACTCTTTTGCCATTAGTGGAGCTAATCATTGAATATAATTTTTGCCCTTTTCTAATTGTCTGCCCTTGCTTAACAAAGAATTCAATAAACTCACCATTGTCGGCAATAAAAATGTCATGGTTTTTTATAAAAATATACTCTTTTGCAGGAATAATATCGATGGTGTCAATAGTAACAATAATACTATCTGCTCCATAAGCCAACTCTACAATTCTTTCACTTCTTTTGGTAACATAATATTTACCGTGTTCAATAAAGTTAATAAGTGTATCCCAATTATTAGTATAACGGCTATTCACCTCTTGGTACACTAGTTCGGCTTCTCTAATCAGTTTAAGTTTTTCTATAACAACAGCCTCTGATTTTGAAATTCTTTTCTCCTCATCAATGGCAAATTTTATGCTAGATACCAAGAAATAGGCAAGTATAATAGCAATTAATAAGGTTATGATTGAAAAAATTCTTGTTTTCATAGTAAATATATTTTGTGCAAGTATAGCTATTTTATAAAGTAAATCACAAAGATAGAAAACTCTATTTAGTATAAAGTGTTGGATAGGAGATATACCCCGATAATGCCAAAATGTCTCTTAGATTATTACAATTATGAAAGAGGTGGTGAGTTTGGGTGGTTTTTATTTTTTTAAGTTCGTTAAGTGTAAACCATTTTACACCTTCTATTACATTTAAATGTTTATTTTCTGGGTCATTGCCTGCTTTTATAATGCCATTCCATCTGGTTACATGGTAAAATATTTCGATGGCATGCAAAGGAGGCTTAACATATTCGGTAATAAATTGAAAGTTAGAAGAGGCAACTTCAATATTGGTTTCTTCGTGTAACTCTCTTTTTAATGTTGTGGTTAGGTCTTCGCCAAATTCAACGACTCCACCAGGTGGGCCATAAAATACGCTGCCTTTTAATCGGTGTTTTACCAACAGTATTTTGTCGTTTTTAATAATTAATCCACAAACGCGCACTCTAATTTTGTTCTCATAAAATAAAGCTTCTGTTTTCACATGCTAAAAGTTTTCAATTTTAATTATCAACGAAAAATAGATACTGAGTTTATAAACAGTAATTTTAGGTTATAAACCCTCGAAACTGGCTATTGATGCTTTGATATCTTTTGGAATGGGAGTGGAGGAGTTGCCTTTTTTTAAGATACACACTTGCACGGTTTCGGCCTTGGCATAAATGGTAGTTGTATCTAGCGAAGCCATTATATACTCCATTACAAAGCTCTTAGTGCCTAACCTTGTAACACGCACATAAATTTCCACTTGGTTAGAAGGTATAATTTGATGGAGGTACTCTATCTTAAACGAAGCTACTACATTGCTTATATCTTCTAAGTTCCAATTTGTTTTTTTAAAATATTCGAGCCTGCTAAGTTCCAAGAGTGTAGCATACTGTGCGCTATTCAAATGTCCGAGCATATCAAAATCGGAATAGCGTAATTGAATTGGAATTTTAAAATTATAATCTTTCATTTTTCCTCTCTAAAATGAGTTACTTAAAACTAAGTTTTACTTTATCAAAACTTAAAATAAAATCTTTACCAAAAGCGGTTACGGGTGTTTGATAGCCCGGCAAGCACTTTCCTTTAAGCACACGTATGGTTGACTCAATAGCCGTAAGTGCTGTTAAATGGTAAGATTCTGGAGTGGTAAGTTCGGCTACTACAGTTTGGCCGGTGGTGTTATCACTTACTTTACCCCAAAGATGCGTAATACAAGTAGCTCGTTTAATGGCTGAAGGGCCATCTATTTTACTTTTAATTACTTTTTTAAAAATCCATTGGGCTAAACTCGTTTTAGCAAGAACTTTAAATTTTTTATAGGTACGTAACGACTTAAGTGTTTTTTCGGAAACACCTGTATAAACTTTTATGTTTTCAATTTGGGTTGAATAATAAGCCGTAAACACATCGCCCCAAGGAATGGTTACGCAGAGCCGTTCCTTTTCTCCAAATGGTATTATTTTATCTTGGTAGGCTAAAGGCACGGTTTTCATGTGGCCGTTTTCGCGAATGGTACCACCCGCATGGTATCTGCGTGCCATGGAGAGGGCAGTGCCTCTCGATACCCCCGAAGTACCTTGAAAAGCGAGTTCTAAATGTGTAGCCGTTGGTAATTTATGGTGTAATTGTGCTGAAAGGCAATCGGTGGGTACTACATCAAATCCAACCCCTGGCATAAGTACGGTGCTTTTATCCATGGCTTGTTGCCCAAGGCTTTGGATGTACTCAAATACTTCAATTTCTCCTGTAATATCTAAATAATGAACGCTATGTTCAATGCACTTAGGCACAATGTCTTTTACTGTTAATGCAAAGGGCCCAGCACAATTAAGTACCAGCGATACTTTTGTTAATACTTCATCCCACTTTTCAGAATCGTTGGCATTTAGTACTACAAAATCGAGTTCATGTCGTTTTGCCAGTGCTTCTGTTTTGGCTGCATCTCTTCCTCCAATAATAGGAGAAAGACCTTGTTTTACAGCGTGCTCGGTTATCAAACGGCCAGTATAGCCGTATGCTCCGTAAATAAAAAAATTGTCCAATGAGTTATTCAATAATGATGGTAAGCTTATTAAGCTTATCTTTTTTTAAGACACCCGCAACTACACCTGCACCTACGTTGGTTTTATCTCCTTTTTGTGCGTGAATGTAATATTCGATAGGTTCCAGCCCTTTAAAAGTTGCCCTGCCTTTTACATCGGTATATTGCATAGGCACCGCTGGGTTTTTATTGTCACGGTAGTCGTTATTGTTAGTATAGAGTGTAACTTCTACACTGTCTTCTGCATTGCCCAACTCATTTAAAATAGTAATGCGCAAATTTGTTTTTAAGATGGGCTTAAAACTAACTGATAAAAATGCTATCAATAAAATTGATCCTAGAATACCTTTCATATGAGCTTATAAATTTATGCAAACTTAACCTCTTCTTTATAAAATACAATAATGCAACGGGCTAAGTAACGGCAAATTTATTTTTGTGCTTAGCTTTGTTTCATTAACCCAACTTGCCAATATGGTGCGTTATCCTTGTTTAGTGCTCAATTTCGGGAGTGGTACACTACATATTTTTTAACAGTAGGTTTGCTAGCTTCGCAAGTTGCCGCTTTATAATTTTCTTATAAAAATATGCTAAGATTTTATCTATCCATAAAAATCAACCGCTAAACCTTTTTATCTTTGATTTAAATTTAGAGCTAATGAGTAAAACTCCTTCAAGATATACGTTAACTGCTGCATTGCCTTATGCCAATGGACCTGTTCATATTGGTCATTTAGCGGGTGTTTATGTGCCTGCCGATATTTACGCAAGATACCTACGTAGTAACGATAAAGATGTACTTTTTGTATGTGGGTCTGATGAGCATGGGGTACCTATTACCATTAGAGCCAAAAAAGAAGGAGTTACGCCCCAGCAAATTGTAGATAAATACCATGGCATCATTAAAAAATCGTTTGCCGACTTTGGTATTAGTTTCGATATTTATTCAAGAACGTCCTCGAAAACGCATGCAGAAACAGCCTCTGAATTTTTTACTGTATTATATACTAAAGGGGAGTTTGTTGAAAAAGTAGCCGAACAATATTATGATCCAAAGGCTGAGCAGTTTTTGGCTGATAGGTATATTGTAGGTACATGCCCCTCATGTGGTAAAGATGGAGCCTATGGAGATCAGTGTGAGTCGTGTGGCTCTACCTTAAATGCTACCGAGCTTATTAACCCTGTTTCAGCTTTAAGTGGCGAAATTCCTATTTTTAAAAAAACAAAGCATTGGTATTTGCCACTCGATAAATATGAGCCTTGGCTAAAAGAGTGGATTGTAGATGGGCATAAAAAAGATTGGAAAAGCAATGTGTATGGGCAATGTAAATCTTGGATTGACCAAGGGCTGCAACCGAGGGCTGTAACCCGAGATTTAGATTGGGGTGTGCCTGTGCCGCTTAAGGAGGCCGAGGGTAAAGTGCTTTATGTTTGGTTTGATGCACCCATTGGCTATATTTCGGCCAGCAAAGATTGGGCTGTTAAAACGGGCAAAGATTGGGAACCTTATTGGAAATCGGATGATACCAAGCTTTTACACTTTATTGGCAAGGATAATATTGTGTTCCACTGTATTATTTTTCCGTCTATACTAAAACAGCACGGAGAGTTTATTTTACCCGATAATGTACCTGCCAATGAATTTTTAAATTTAGAAGGAAATAAAATATCGACTTCTAAAAATTGGGCGGTTTGGTTGCACGAGTATTTAGAAGATTTTCCTGATAAACAGGATGTGCTAAGGTATGTGCTTACTGCAAATGCGCCTGAAACTAAAGATAATGACTTTACTTGGAAAGATTTTCAGGCAAGGAATAATAATGAGCTAGTCGCTGTTCTTGGGAATTTTGTAAATAGGGCATTAGTGCTAACTCATAAATATTATAATGGAGTTGTGCCAGAGCGAGGAGAACTAACAAGGGAAGACGAAAATGTACTTAAACAGTTGTTTGAATTGCCTGCCAAAATTTCTAACTCAATTGAAAAGTATAGATTTAGGGAAGCACTAGGTTTATATATGGATGTTGCACGACTTGGGAATAAATATTTAGCTGATACTGAGCCTTGGAAACTGATTAAGGAAGATGCTAAGCGTGTAGATACCATTATGTACATTGCCCTGCAAATTACGGCTAATTTAGCAATATTAGGAGAACCCTTTTTGCCTCACACTACGCAAAAATTAAATACAATACTATCATTAAGTGCCCAAGCTTGGGGCAATGGGGGCAGAGCTGATTTATTAGATTCTGGCACTCAACTAAATAAACCAGAGTTATTATTTGCAAAAATTGAAGATACGGAAGTGGAGCAACAGGTAAACAAACTAGAAGCTACAAAATTGGCTAATACAGATGCAACTCCTCAAAAGGAGGAAGTTGCCTTTGATGATTTTGTAAAAATGGACATTCGAGTAGGAACTGTTATTGCTGCAGAGAAGATGAAAAAATCCAAGAAACTTCTAAAAATACAAGTAGATACCGGTGTAGATACTCGTACTATTTTAAGTGGAATAGCGCAGTATTTTAAGCCCGAAGATATTATTGGCACACAGGTTTCAGTACTTATAAACCTTGCTCCTCGAAAAATGATGGGGGAGGTATCAGAAGGGATGATATTAATGGCAGAAGATGCCGATGGTAGCCTTAAATTGCTTTCGCCTACCCAAGCAGTAAAACCGGGGTCAGCAATAAGTTAGTTGTCAGCAAGTTTAAAAAATATTAGGTCGAACTCAGTCAATCAATGGGCACGCCCATATTATTTATTTTGATAGCGAACATTACTTTATACAGCAATAGAAGTACAATGAATCATTCAAAATTAATTTCGACTTTCACCTTATTAATCTTGCTTACAAGCTGTTCGCGTTCATTGACACAACTTGGTTTTCAGGAGCCTAAAAAATTGACTGATAACGAGATATTAGAAATTGCAGAAGGAAAATTCAAAATCGAAAATGGAGTTATATTGAAAATTGACAAAGTTAAGTTTGATACACTTCTCAATTCACTAAACAATAGCGAACTAAGCCAAGATTTGTTTCAACCCCTTCAATTTCGATACTATGACAAACAAGGTAATTTGAAAGTTCTATATGCCAATTGTGACGTGCCATATAAAAAAGTGAAAGGAAAAATTGAATGGTACTGGAACAAATATGGAACATTTGACAATTATCCGCCACAGAATCCCGTGACAAAGGAATATCTTGACGGGTTTAACATAAGGGACGAAATTGAATCTTACATCCCACTCCAAACTAAAGAATTAGAATTTGACAATAGCAAACCAACAATTATTGTGTTTTGGGCAAATGAGTGGGATAAACACGCTCGTGAACTTGTAGAATTTGTAGAAGAATATATTAAAATTAGTGAACCTGTTAATCTATTTTATATAAATACAGATTAACGGCAAGCTAACATAAACTATAATACCATAGGGGTTCTGCGCTGAAGTCTAAGTTCATCTTTATTTGCCAAGCTCGCCAAATAGTTGTCTCGGTGGGTTATCAAAACATTTTCGTAATTTAGTCCCTACGGACATATAGTCCGAGCGATAACGAACACTGATTATGCAGGGCATAAATTTTAACCTCAACTGCTAAATGGGCTCGGCAGAGCCTAGAGATTACCGAGTCTTACCTGCCCTCCGTACAACTTCGGGAGGCGGGCGCTCGGCAATGATGATGATTTTGAGCATTACCTATATAAGAGGTTTCTGCCAAAAAAAGCCAACTTTTCAGCTGGCTTTTTCAATTATTAGGTTAGGTATTAATAATTGATTAAACTCCTAATGCCAATAAAGAGGCACTAATTTGTAAACCAGAAGCATTGCATGTGGCTTTATTTATCTTAAACTGCAATTTAGAGTTGGATAGCACAAAAGCAATTCCAGCGCCATTATTAAGTTGCCCTCTTTCGGATACAATTAAGGTGTTTTTAGTATCAGCTCCTGCTACAATTTTTTTTACCATACCGCCATTGGTTTGACCCACAAACACAATATGGCACTCAGAGGCTTGCGCAGGTTGCGTAAGTTTTTTTACTTCAATAGACCTTCCGTTAAATTTTCTTACAGAAAGAATACCCTTTAGTTCGTTAAATGTTGCTGTATTTGAATACACACCAATAATGTATTTGTCGCTTACGTTTGACCATTGAATATTCTTGATAAAATTATAAATGTATAAAGATTCAATTTTAGCCATTGATGTTTGTGCCTCTCCTATATTTTGAGAAAAAATGCCTATCATAAGGGCTATGGCTACGATTAAAGATTTTTGTTTAGGCATAATACCCGATTTTTTTGTTGGTGGTTATAAACTAAGTGTAAATTTGCTAGTAAAAATGGTAATAAACAATCAATATTTAACTTGAGCTTGATTTAGGTATTTATACTTAGTTGTTTGTTATTTCTGAAAACAATGACTTTATGGACAGGCTCTAATTATGTTCTGTTTTGATACGTAGGCCACTTTTAATTTAATTTAATTTTCGTTAAGTAAATTCATAGCACGGGCTACCCCTTGGGTGCTAAAGGAGTACACATACTCTTTGGCCTTATCCATTAATAAGGGGAGTGCCTCTATTTCTTGAGCGGAGAAATTGCTTAGCACAAAATCTACTTGCCTCCCTTTGCTATAATTATCGCCCAGTCCAAATTTTAGCCGTGCGTAATTAGCCCCTCCGGTTACTTCTTCTATGTTTTTAAGTCCATTATGCCCTGCACTCGAACCCTTAGCTTTTAGCCTAAGTTTACCAAAGGGTAGGGCGATGTCATCTACAATTACCAATAAATTCTCTTTGGGAATTTTTAATTGTTGCAACCAATAATTAATGGCTTTGCCGCTTAAATTCATATAAGTGGTTGGTTTAATTAAATGGATTTGGCGACCCTTAAGCTTAAACTCTGCCTTTTCTGCTAATCGATCCACTTTAAAATTAATTCCATTTTCATCTGCAATTTGATCAAGAATTAAAAACCCGATATTATGACGTGTTAGCTCGTATTCTTTGCCAATATTGCCTAATCCTGCAATTAAGTATTTCAAAATGTGGGTTTAATGGTGAACTGTAAATTTACTAAAAAACAAATCCTGCTTTTTTGCAAAAGCAGGATTTGTTTATAACCTGTTAAAGAAATTATTCCGCAGTTTCTTCGGTAGCTTCTTCTCCCTCAGCAGCAGCTTCAGCAGCTTCAGCAGCTTCTTCAGCTTCGGCAGCTTTAAGTGCTCTAGGTATTTCAACAACCGCAATAGAGGCAATTTTAGTGTCTAATATTTCATAATCACCAGCATCTACATCTTGTACCTTTACAGAATGATGGAATACTAATTTTGAAATATCAACGTCAATATGCGAAGGCATATTTTTTGGTAATGATAATACCGTTAGTTTTCTACGTTTATGAATCAGTACGCCACCTTCTATTACTGCGGGTGATTGCCCAACAAGTTTAACAGGAACGTCCATTTTAATTTTTTTACTTTCAAATAGCTGAAGAAAATCAGCATGCAAAATAATTTCACTTACCGGATGAAATTGTACATCTTGAATAATGGCTTTAAACTCTTCGCCTTCAATGTTTAGGTTTACAAAGTGAGCATCTTGCGTGTAAATTAATTCACGAAACAAAATCATTGGAGCGTAGAAATGAACCTGTTTGTCTCCCCCATAAAGTACGCACGGTACGTTGGCTTCAGATCTTAATTTTTTAGCTTCGGATTTGCCGAGATTTGCTCTTTTATACCCTATAATCTCAATTGTTTTCATTTTAAAATGATTTATTATTAATTTATTATTTACTTATCTAATGAATAATGAGCTAATGGACTCATGATCATGAATTTTGCGTATGGCCTTGGCAAATAATGACCCCATGCTAATTACTTTAATTTTTGTGCTTTCTTTAGATGGAATAGTGTCTGATATTACCAATTCTTCTAACACCGATTTTTCGATATTTTCATAAGCTTTGCCAGAGAGTACTCCGTGAGTACATACGGCTCTTACCGAACTAGCTCCTTCGTCCATTAAAAGTTGTGCTGCCTTAGAGATAGTGCCACCAGTGTCGATTAAATCATCTACCATAATAACGTCTTTTCCTTTAACATCACCAATTAATTGCATAGAGGACACTTCGTTAGCACGTTCTCGGTGTTTATCGCAAACCACCATATCGGCTGCAAAAAATTTCGCATACCTACGGGTTCTTTTCATTCCGCCAACATCTGGCGAAGCAAATATGATATTTTCTAAGTTTAATGATTTTAGGTAGGGTACAAAAATGGAGGCACCATCCATATGATCTACTGGTATATCAAAAAAACCTTGAATTTGATCTGCATGAAAATCACAAGTCATTAACCTGGTTGCACCCGAGGCTTCTATCAAATTTGCCAGTAGTTTAGCTCCAATGGCCACCCTCGATTTGTCTTTTCTATCCTGGCGTGCATACCCAAAATAAGGCACTACCAAAGTAATACTTTCAGCACTGGCTCTTTTTGCCGCATCTACCATTAATAATAGCTCAAGAAAGTTGTCGGCAGGAGCAAAAGTACTCTGAATCAAAAAAACATCACAACCTCTTACTGATTCCTCAAAATAAGGGGACATTTCGCCATCACTAAATTTTTGAAAGACTGAGTTGCCAAGTGGTTTTCCAAAAGATTGGGCAATCTTTTCTGCTAGATCAATAGAGCCAGAACCGGAAAAAATTTTTACTTGTGACATTTCAACTGGTAGTTTAAAACAAATCCCGAAACCTTAAATTAACTTCAAAGTTATCGGGATTTTGTAGTTGACCCACAAGGATTCGAACCTTGACTGGCGGTACCAAAAACCGAAGTGCTACCGTTACACCATGGGTCAATTAAGTGCAATTCCCTTTTGGGACTGCAAAGTTAAATTTATTTTTTAAAAATTAAGAAGGGAGTGTAAATATTTTATAAAGAATTTCGAAAAAATTTGTTGACTTCTAATTATTAACTGGTTTTTCTTCCAATATAAACTCTTTGTTCTCCATAAAATCTTCGGCCAAAAATTGATACCTATCTAAAATACTTCGTACAGCAATTTTTAGTTGACGTTCGTTATTAAAGTAAATATTGCCATACACCCCTGTGGCATAACCTTGCCACACGCTGCGTTCTTGCTTACGATCGTATAATTGAATAAGCAAGGTGCCTTTTCTTAAATCGTATTTTCGAGGATTATATTCCATGCCTTCTTTGGCATATTTTGACCATGTTTCGATGTCGGGCTGATCGTACCCTCTAAAGTTTAAACTATCATAATAAATTTTATACGAAACCAATAAGTTAGGTTTTTCTAGTTTGTAATTATAGCCCTGTGTTTGTAGCCTCGACTTAATAATATCTTCGATAACTGCATACGAAACAGCAGAGTCGGTTATGGCTGTGCTATTTTGTAAAAATGCAAATGACTTGTATCTTTTAAACTTACCATGGTAGCTATAGTCATATTCAACAGGATACTCACGATAGCTATAACACCCAGATAAAAATAATAGGGCAAAGAAGGGTACATACAGTTTTTTCATAGCGGATGAAATAAAATGAATATTTGAAGGTAAGGAATTTTATTGTACAATACCTCTAAATATTAACACTAAATTTTCAACTTACGTTCCACCTAACGAGAAAACTAGCTGATTTGATTCTCTACCCACTTTCGCGCATTTACAAATGCTTCGATCCAAGGCGTAACTTCATCTTTTCTATTTGTGTAGTATGGCCAGTTCCAAGGGAAGATGGATCGTTCGAAGTGTGGCATCATGGCTAAATGCCGACCGTTGGTAGAGCAAACCGCTGCTGCACTAAAATCTGAGCCATTCGGGTTGCCTGGGTATGTATTGTAAGAATATGTTCCAACTATTTTTGAAGCTTGCGCTGTTGTAAGCTTAAATTTTCCTTCGCCATGTGCCACCCAAACACCTAGCTTGCTGCCTGCTAAACTAGCCAGCATTATAGAGTTATTTTTAGGAATAGTCATATTAACAAATCCTGATTCGAATTTATGGGATTCGTTATGGGCCATTTTAGGATGGTTAACTTTTTCATCATACACCAACCCGAGTTCCATCATTAGTTGGCAGCCGTTGCAAACCCCCAAGCTAAGGGTGTCTTTTCTGGCATAAAAATTATCCAATACGGCTTTTGCTTTGGGGTTATAAATAAAAGCACCTGCCCAACCTTTGGCAGAGCCAAGTACATCAGAATTTGAGAAGCCTCCCACAAAAACAATTATATTAATGTCTTCCAGTTTTTCTCTACCCGAAATTAAATCGGTCATATGTACATCCTTAACTTCAAACCCTGCTAAATAAAGTGCATACGCCATTTCACGATCTCCATTTACCCCTTTTTCACGAATGATTGCGGCTTTTGCATTACTCTTCTTGTGGGCTCTATTTAATCCGTACTGAGATAGCTTTCCAGTAAAGGAATCATTGAATTTATATAAGAGGGGTTGCTTTTTATAATTATCAAACCTTTCTTTTGCCAGTTTTTTACCACTTTGATGTTGGTCTAACAAGTACGATGATTTATACCAAATGTCTCTTAACTCATCAATATTATAATTAAATTCGGCATCGAAAGAAATGGTTGGTGCGTTTATCACGGCTCCTAATTCAATATAATCAATACCATATTGATCGAGCCGACTTCTTAGTAAATTATTATTAACTTGTACCAATAAAGCTGCATTTTGATTAAATGCCTTCGTAGTAAGGTCCTGATTTCCCAAATTATCAAGACAAATAATCATACCTGTATTGGGTGTAGAAAAACACATTTCTAATACGGCCGTTATTAACCCTCCATCTGAAACATCATGACCAGCCAAAATTTCATCTTCAGATTCAATTGCGTCTTGAATTACATCAAAAACCAATTTAAAGTAATCTGTATCCTTAATAGTTGGGGCTTCGTTGCCTATATTATTTAGAATTTGAGCCAAACTGCTTCCCCCTAACTTTAACTTGTCTTTGCTTAAATCAATGTAAATTATTGAACTACCTAAATATGGTTTTACAGAAGGCTCAATCACTTTATTTATGTCTGTTACTTCGCCTACGGCAGAAATAATAACTGTGCCAGGAGATTTTACCGATTTGCGCTCTGAATATTTCTGCGTCATCGAGAGGGAATCTTTGCCTGTGGGTATATTGATTCCCAATTCGCAAGCAAAATCACTAACAGCTTCTACCGTTTGGTATAAACGAGCATCTTCCCCTTTATTTTTACAAGGCCACATCCAGTTAGCACTTAGCGATACTCCTGCTAATTTATTTTTGATTGGTGCCCATATAATGTTTGTTAGTGCTTCGGCAATGGCATTTCTTGCCCCTGCTGCCGGGTCTATTAATCCTACGATTGGGGCATGACCAATACTAGTAGCAATGCCTTTTTCACCTTTATAATCAATGGCCATTACACCTACATTATTTAAGGGTAGTTGAATCTGTCCGCAGGTTTGCTGTTTGGCAACTTTACCTGTAACCGAGCGATCCACTTTATTGGTAAGCCAGTCTTTACATGCCACCGATTCTAATTGGAGTACTTTATGTAAGTTTTTTTCAAAATCAGCATCGGAGTATGAGATTGGAGTGAGGCTATTGTTTTGTGTCTCGTCTTTAATAATTGTGGTTGGGGAAGAGCCAAACATATGCATTAAGCCCCAATCCATTGGATTTTTGCCTTTTTTGCCCACAAACTTAAATTGCATATCGCCTGTGGTTTCGCCTACAGTGTACATGGGCGATCGTTCGCGTTGGGCAATCTTAGAAAGGGTTTCTAAATGCTCTTTGCCAATTACCAGCCCCATGCGCTCTTGCGATTCATTACCTATTATTTCTTTTTCAGAAAGAGTAGGGTCGCCAACAGGCAATTTGCTTACCTCAACGGAACCACCAGTAGTTTCTACTAGTTCCGATAAGCAATTTAGGTGGCCACCTGCTCCATGATCGTGGATTGAGATGATGGGGTTTTTATCCATTTCGGCCATGGCACGTACCGCATTAGATACCCTTTTTTGCATTTCAGGATTTGAACGTTGAATGGCATTTAACTCAATCGAATTGGAAAATTCACCTGTGGCTACAGAGGAAACAGCACCACCACCCATACCAATTCTATAATTATCGCCCCCTAATACAACAATCTTATCTCCTTTTTTAGGGTCGTCTTTTAAGCTATCATCGAGCTTGCCGTAGCCAATGCCTCCAGCTTGCATAATTACTTTGTCATAGCCCAATAGTTCGCCATTGGTTTGCTGTTCAAATGTGAGTACACTGCCTGAAATTAGTGGCTGCCCAAATTTATTGCCAAAATCCGAAGCCCCATTAGACGCTTTAATAAGAATATCTAAAGGAGATTGGTAGAGCCAAGGGCGTGGTTTGGTCTCTTTTTCCCAGGGTCTATTTTCTTCGGTGCGGGGGTAAGCGGTCATATATACTGCTGTGCCTGCCAGTGGCATGCTGGCTTTTCCTCCAGCCATTCTATCTCTAATTTCTCCGCCTGAGCCAGTAGCTGCTCCGTTAAACGGTTCCACGGTAGTAGGAAAATTATGAGTTTCTGCTTTGAGTGATATAACTGACTCGTACTCTTTGGTTTCAAAATAATCAGGTTGATATTGGGTTGCTGGTGCAAATTGCTCGGCTTTAGGACCTTTTACAAAAGCCACATTATCCTTATAAGCAGATACCAATCTGTTAGGATTCTCATTTGATGTTTTTCGAATCAGCTTGAATAAAGACGATTTTTTTTCTTCGCCATCAATTACAAAAACGCCATTAAATATTTTATGGCGGCAGTGTTCACTATTTACTTGCGAAAAGCCGAACACCTCACTATCGGTTAAATTTCTGCCCAGTTCTTTACTTACTTCATCTAGGTAAGCTATTTCTTCTTCATTAAGAGCGAGCCCTTCTTGGGCATTATAAGCCGCAATATCTTCGATGTCTAAAATTTCTTCAGGAGCCACATCCAAGTTAAACATAGCTTGGTTGAGACCTTTGTATTTGCGCTGAAGCATAGAATCGAATGTGCCTGAGTCAGCACTAAATTCTTCGATACGTAAAATGCCTTCAACACCCATATTTTGAGTAATTTCAACCGCATTTGTGCTCCAGGGGGTAATCATTTCGCTTCTTGGCCCAATAAAATCACCATCAATAGTTTCTGCTTCTATTAAGTTAGCATTACCAAAAAGCCAGGATAGTTTTGGATAAGCACCTAATGCCATTGCTTCGGAGGTTTGCACGGCAAAAATGGAATCGGAATTGTTTTTAAAGAAAGTAATCATGCAGCTGAAAATTAAGGAGCAAAGTTAGTTTATTCGTTTGAACTTGAGGTTGAAGTAGTCTTGTGATTTTCGTTCCAATATTTGAACAAACACAGGTAGTAAGTATGCAAAATGAAAGTCAAACACACAGATTGCATACTTAAATATTCTAAATGTTTTCCAAATAGCTCAATATAGACGAACAATATTTATTTAAAATGGTTTTTACTCCGATTTAAAAAATTAGGCTAAGTTCTAATTAATACAGCAATAAAGTATAGAATCGACAATTTAGAGCTAAAAAAACAAACATAACAACGCTATGACGTCATTCCTGCGTAGGCAGGAATCTGTAAATATGGGGAAGCTATAAACATTATGGGTGTTCTAAATTTACAAATAGCCTTTATTAGTTTGTAGCATCCTGCAGGGCGGATTCCTGCCTACGCAGGAATGACGTAACGCTATTTTTTTTGGTTATTATCAGAGAGAGTGCTGTTTTTAATCCGATAGCCATGCTGTATTAATTAGAACTTAGCCAAAAATTATAATAGAAGAGTTTTCCATGGGTAATATCAACTGTTTTGTAATCTAGAAATTGGTTTTGTATCAAGTGAGGTTTGATTCTATCAACAGGAATTACCCGATCAAATTTACCTAGTGCAATATGTACTGGTATTTGGTGTTTTACAGAAATTTGAGCAATTCGTTTGGGGCTTAATTTCATCAATCTAAAAGCAGTCCAACTATTATAAATGCGTACCCTTTCAGATGCCTCTTTCATATGGAGCAGGGCAAATTTTTGAAGCCCTTTATTCAAAATTCCCAAACGAGTTAATGCGTTAGATATTTTTATAAAAGCCGGATAAGAGTTGAGCATCCCTTTAAATACGCTCCGCATTACTGCGGTACCAGTAGCTATTTTATAAAGGCGGCTTGCTACTATGCCATCGGCTGCCGAAAGATAAATGGCCTTAACTCTTTGTGGATATAAACGGAAAGTAGTTAGTGCAAACCGACCTCCTAAACTGTAGCCTGCTAAAGAAAATTGGGTTAAATTCTCCTGTTCAATTAAAAAATTAAAATAGGCTTTCCAGTTTGGTGGGGTTAAGGGGCTGCCTGTGGCAAGTACGCTCTTGCCGTGGAAAAATAAATCAATTGAAATTACTTTTAATTGAGGCTCGGCTTTGGCTAACCATTCGTATGCTGTTGCTTCTTGCCCAAAACCGTGAAAGCAAATAATTGTATTCGATGCTTCCGTATTATAAACCACATACGAAAGTTTGCTGGTTCCTATGTAAATATTTTTTCTAATGGAGTTGACTTTTGGTTTCTTGCAAAGTACAAAAAGAAAACAATTAATAGAGTTACCCTTAAGAGATTAAAAATTTTGCACCTATTCAGGTCTAACTATTGGGTTACTTTAACCTAAATTTAACTGCAATGTACGCAATGGATTTGCTAAGAACGCTAAGAAAAATACTGCAGTCTTTGCGAATTCTTGGCGACCTTTGCGGTTAAACAGTTTTTACCTTTCATAATGAATTAGCAATCGTTAGAGTTGGAGAGAAAAGAGGATATATCAATAAGAATGGCAAATATATTATTGAGCCTAAATTTGATGGAGCTAGAAATTTTTATGCACCAATAGCAGCTGTTAAGATTGATGATAAATGGGGATATATCAATTTAAAAGGTCAGATAATAATTAAGCCACAGTTTGATAAAGTTTTTGATTTTCAAAACAATTATGCACTTGTTAAATCTAAGGATAAATGGGGTTATGTTTCAAATACAGGTAAAATTCTGTTTAAGCCTCAGTTTGATGTCGCAGGGGCATTTACTGATAGTGGTTTTGCATTAATAGCAAATAATGGTAAAAATTGGACTCACGGTAGAAAGTGGGGGTTTATCAATACAAAAGGCGATTTTTTAATAAAACCAATATTTGAAAAAGCCTACGATTTCAATAATGGAATAGCAATGGTAAAATTAAACGCTAAATGGGGATTAATTAATACAGAAGGTGAATTTATAATAACTCCAAAGTTTGATTATATCTATAGATTTTCCGAAGGTTTAGCAGGAGTTGAAATAGGAAAGAAATATGGATTTATTAATAAAAAAGGAGAAATTGTTATAGAGCCTAAATTTGAGTCTATAAATGATTTTATGAATGGGAGATCGAGGGTGAAAATAGATAATAGAATAGTATATATCAATACAAAAGGAGAGGTAATACCTCATACAAATAAAATAAAATAGGTACTGCCAAATTATGAAAATTACAATATTATTTTTTAATTTACTACTATTCATATTTCTAATTTCATGTTCAGAAAAAAAACAAGTCATTTCTTATACTCCTGTACAAAAAACAATAGATGCGTATGATTTAGATGGAAATGAAATGATGGTGGCTCAAAATATTAAAATGAAACCAAAAAGCTTTATCAATACTATAAATAAAGATACGGTTATGATTATTCATCACCTTGGTCAAACAGGATTTCATTTTTACAATGCTGTTGCTTTTTCAGACGAGAAAAAAGGGGTTATTGTTGGCGGAGCAGGATTGAGAATACGAACTACAAGAGATGGTGGTTTGCATTGGCAAGAAAATAAATTTTCAAGATTTGCCAATACGTTTTATTCAGTTGCTGTAAAAAACGATACCATTTTTGTAGTAGGCGAAAATAAAAATATTTATAGAAGCACCAATTTTGGGAAACATTGGGAAATTTTTGATACAGATGTGTTACTAAACCAACATCTAAAAGCCAAAGCAACTGAAATTGCAAGAAAATACAGTCCTCGTTACTACAAAATTAAATTTTACAAGCATACAGGAATTGTGGTAGGGGATTATGATAAAACCAAAAAAGCAAAACCCATACTATTAAAAACCACTGATACTGGTAAAACTTGGCAAATACTTAAACCAACAGGTCTTTTAAATTTTGAAACAGGAATTTTTGATGTTGCAATTGTCTCTGAAGAATTGCTGTATATAGTAACCTTTAAAGGAAATTGTTATAAAAGTACAGATGGCGGTAATACTTGGAATTTGCAGTATAGAAATATAAAAACATCATTAAATACCATTCAATTTCTAAATGAAAACGAAGGTTTTATTGCGGGAATGAATTCTACATTGTGTTATACTAATACTGGAGGTAAAGTTTGGGAAAAGATACCTTTAGAATTAAATAAACATCTAAATATTACCAATATTCGTTACATAAATAATGAGAAAGCAATTTTTACCGTTGCCAGTCAAAATGGTGAATTAAAAGCCGATTTACTTTACCAAATAGATATAAAAACAAAAGCTATTAAATCTGTATTTAGTAAAAAGGATACAACAGTTACTTTTAAAGGAAATACTTATGGACTATTTACCTTAAAAAATAATTTGTATGTTTTAGACAGAAACAACTTGTATAAAATGCCTTTTAAGTTCATCAAGGAGTAAAGGTAAAACTCTTGCTACTTAGTAAATTATAAACATAGGGGCTAAATAGAGCCCGTCTATAAACTCGGTGTCTGGTTCAGAAAGTTCGCTATCAAGGCTTTGCGAAGTCAAAAAAAGCGGTTCCGATAGCTATTCGGAATTACAGGGGTAATCAGGCGCAGCCGAGTATTTTTTTAACAAGCCTGCCTTGCCGGCTAGGCAGGCATAACGAAGGTAGCGGACTTTATGGACAGACACTAAATAGGATTTTTTGTTAACATCGTTCTATTAAGCGTTAGGCTCACAAAGTTTTTACAACTCTTTCAGCCTCCGCAATAATATCCTTCGGGTAATCGTGAAGTTCTAAAATTTTGATGGCATTTCTGGTAGTTAGTGGCCCCATTTTTAGTTTATGGTCAAAATCTAAATCATAATTTGTTACTTGCTCAGTAAAATGATAAAGTGCATAGCCCTCTTTTTCTAATAATTCTGTCAACTCAATATCGTGGGTTGATACAAAAACAAAATGATTTCTTTTATTGAGGTAGGAAAGAATTGCTTTGCCACCTGAAATTCGCTCAACAGTGTTAGTGCCTTTAAAAATTTCATCTAGTATAAATAAGCAAGGAGTTTTATCCTCAGAAGCGTCAATAAGCTGCTTAATGGTATTAACCTCCTCCAAATAATAGCTCGTATCGTCTAACAAATCATCGGTAATTCTAATGGAGGTGTAAATTTTAAAAAATGGGGCTGTGTATTTAGTTGCAAAAACAACATTTAAAGTTTGGGCCAACAACGCATTGATTGCAACCGTTCTTATAAAGGTAGTTTTACCAGACATATTTGAGCCTGTTAATAACATACTTTTCCCATCCAAGTCAACGTTATTCGAAACACAATTTTCAATTAGTGGATGAACCAACTCATCGGCTAAAAGCCTCTTTTCCTGAGAAAATACAGGTGTACAAACCAATGGGTTACCAGCTTTTAAGGAAGCTACCGAAATAGCTGAGTCAATTTCTCCTATAAAACAAAATAGTTTATCTATGCTTTCTCTTTCTTTACTAATCGAATCGATAAAACTGTAAAAGATAATATACTCTAAATTGAAAAATATTTTAACTAGTTCCGTTAACGCCCACCCTGTTCCTGAAAAATCATTACCCAAGTCTTTTTCGAACCCTATAAACTTCATCTTTCGGCTAAACGAGTCTATATCTTTTAAAAAAGTTAAAGTCTTTGTAAAAACCCTGAATTTTAGAATATGAAGATAGCTTTCGAGCCACCATCATACTCTTTCGCAACTGAACAACTCCATTTACATATAAATCTATATTGAGTTTGTTTTTATAATGTGTGAGCCAATTAAGGACGAGTATAGGTATTATTGCTAATATGAAAATGGGTTTGAAAAGAGCCATAATTAGAGTAGCAATTGCACCCAATGAAGCTAAATAAGCGAACCACATATAAGGAGGTTTAGCCGGGTGATCTCCATTGATGAGCGACTCTAAATCATAGCTTTCACGTGTATTAAGTTCAGAAAGAAGCATTTGAAAATCAAGTCTCAGCGAATCATTTTTGTTAAATATCTGCGATAAGGAATCGAATCTGAGCAGGCTAGTCTTGTCATAAATCGTTCTTAATTTATAGTACAAATATTGCTGTCCAATTTTGGAAGATGTTCTATCAATAAATAGGAAAATCTCATCCAGATCTAAATCGGAAGATGTTCGGTCTGAGATGATTTGATATGCCTCCTCTTGATGTTTATTGTTCCTGAAATATTTTTCAATAAGGTTAAACGGACGGTATTTTTCAAACTTGGGGTTTCC
>JALSJD010000019.1 GCA_026989535.1 Cyclobacteriaceae bacterium | reverse complement strand
TAGGTGGTTTAGTATTCTGCCCCTTTGTTTTTTTGTCTGTTTTCATTTTTAAAACGGCTTATTTATTGCCCATACAGCTATTTTTACTCCCAATAAAACACTTTCAGCAACAATCCTTCGGCTTTGCAGTTTAGCTGTACTTTTCCCAGCTCTTGGCTTTTTTTAAATTTTTCATTGTTTAACAGTTACAATTTAAACCCTAAAATTACTAATTTTATGTGGATTGTGTATCCTTCACCGTAGGTGTTTGGTTCAACAATCTGTATAGTTAATGGCTACATAGTGCTAAATTTGAAGTTCAGTTCTTTTAACAAAGTTCTGTGATAAACTGAAAATTTCGGTTCTTTAAAACGCCACTAACCATACAGTAAACGTTAAAAATTAATCTTGATCGGGTAAAATATCAATGTCCTGAATTAGCACTCTTTTAGAAATCCTTTTTCCGGTTTTTGTAGCTGCTAACCCTCCTAGTGCCGTTTCTTTATACCTTGTTTCCATGCTTTCGGCCACTTCGGCCATGGCTTCTACACACTCATCGGCAGGAATAACGGCATCCAACCCTGCCAACGCTATTTGAGCCGAGCTATTGGCAATGGCAGCTGCACTGGCATTACGTACTACACACGGAATTTCAACCAGCCCTGCCACAGGATCGCACACCAAACCTAACATACACTGAATGGTGATGCCCACGGCATTAAATACTTGATTATTATCGCCACCAAGGCAATAAACAATGGCGCCAGCGGCCATCGCTGCTGCACTTCCCGTCTCTGCCTGGCATCCACCCACGGCTCCTGCTAAACTTGAGGTATGCGCTATAATTAATGCAATGCCTGCAGCAACCAACATACCATCATACACTTCTTTATCGGTGAGCTTATGTAACTCTTGCAACGTGTATAAAACACCTGGCAATATACCTGATGCCCCCGCAGTTGGTGCTGCCACTACCCGGCCCATGCAAGAGTTAACTTCTTTAGCGCTTAAAGCACGCGCAATTAGGTTCTGAAATTCCTTTGAAAGAACAGGTTTGTCGTAATGATATACTTTTTTAGCTCCATTACTTATCATGCCCGAGTTGGAGGTCATGTCTTGTGTAAAGCCTGTTTCCACAGCCTCTTTCATTACGCCATACGCTTTTGCAATCCCTTGGTAAATATCAGTTTCTAAACTGCCTTTTTGCGAAACCTCATACTCAATTACCGATTCGGCTAATGAGCAGTTTTTTTTAGTGCAGTAGGCATTCCAGCCTTTAAAAGTTTCGAATAGGTAAGCCATGATAATGGATAATTATGAAGTCAGTGCAAAGTTGATCTTTTTCATTACCATTTCCACAGAAATACGTTGCATACAAGCAAAATCGCTACGATGGCAAGGTTTGCTTCCAAATACAGAGCAAGGGCGGCAATTTAATTTGCTTATGGGAATTTCTACCATAAAATGACTGTTGTTATTTACAGGGCCAAAACCAGCCAATGAGTGCGTAGCACCCCAAATAGAAACAACTTTAACTCCCAACAAAGAGGCTAAGTGCATATTAAAAGAATCCATAGAAACAAGCAGTTTTAAATTTTTAACCACGGTAATTTCTTCTGCTAAGTTAAATTTACCCACGAGTGAATGAACATGTGTATAAGGAGCGGCTAGTTTTTCCAGAATCTCTTTTTCCTTAGCACCACCCCCTAACAAAACGATTTCGTATTGGCTCGCATGATTTAATTGTTTAATGAGTTGTTCCACTTTATCCAGTGGCCATTCTTTTTGTGGATGTTTTGAAAATGGTGCAATTCCAATCCAAGGTAATGAAGGGTTCAACGCTATTTTAGGCAATTGTACGGAGGGATGGATAGCCTCTTTAACGTTTAGGTTAACCTCTATTCCTGCCTGCTGAAACACGTTAACATAACGCTCGGTAGTATGTGGAAGCTGTTTTAGTGATTTCCTATTTTTTCGTGTTAATGCTTTTTTCTCCTCTCGCCCTTTGTCAATTTTATAAACTGGTATTCTTCTCCATTTAAAAAAAGTGCCAAGCGTCCATGTACGCAATACGCTATGAATATCGAGCACTACATCCCATTTTTGGTAACTGTTTAATTCTTTAAAAAGCCTATAGAGGCCAGGCATTCCTGGGTAATTTTTAAGATTAACTCCATGAAATTTAAAATTAGGCAGGTCGTAGAAAAAAGGTTCAAATACCTGATTCGACACTAGCGTGATTTTTAACGCTGGGTTTTGCTCCAAGGCACTTCTCAGTACAGGAACCGTGAGTGCCATATCGCCCATGGCCGAAAATCTAAAAACAAGGCAGTTCATTAAGTGCTAAAATACTAGTTTTTTGCCGTTTTTAAATTTAAACGGAAAAGACGCAAGCGTTTTCTTCGTAAACTCTGCGCAAAGCGAACTTAGTGGTTAGGTTTACCGTAGAGAGCAGGGTTTGTAGTCGGGTCGTTATACAACTTCATTTGGCGGTACACCTTCATAACTTTGCTACCTGCTTTGTATTCGTCTAATAATTGACCGAAAGCAGTAGTTAAATCTTGCTTTTGCTCTAGCAATACATCTAAACGAACTTTGCTTTTTTGTCGATGGGTGTCATCTACATCAGAGCGAGAGGCCTGCTCTTGCATATGATAAATTTTAAGTGCCAATATAGAAAGACGATCTACCACCCAAGCAGGGCTTTCTGTATTTAAATTTGCCTCTTTTTTTGCAGCCACTTCTTTAAAAGAGTCCAAAAACCAATCATCCATTTGCTCCACCATATCAGTACGCTTTTGGTTCGATTTATCTATTCTTCTTTTTAAATCCATCCCTCCTTGAGGATCTATACCTGGTTCTCGAATTAAATCTTCAAAATGCCACTGCACGGTATCAATCCAGCATTTATGAAAGAGCAGCGCTTCAAAGCTCCCCTCTTGATAAGGGTTTTCTAAAGCTTGATCAACCGAATCTTTCACATGGTATTGGTTGATACATGTTTCAAAAATGGGAAAATATTGATTGACAGAAATCATACTTAATTTAATTTTGCAAGGGCTGTTTTTATTCTACTAATCGCTTCTTTTAAATCTTTTTCAGAAGCGGCATAGCTTAATCTAATACATTCTGGCGAGCCAAAAGCTTCTCCTGTAACTAGCGAAACATGGGCCTCGTTGAGTAAATACATGCATAAGTCACTGGCATTATTAATAGAATACGCTTGATAAGATTTGCCGTAATAACTAGTTACTTCAGGAAAAAAATAAAATGCACCTGTAGGCATATTTACTTTAAACCCTGGCACTCCTACTAATAAACTGTGTACGAGCGCTCTTCTTTTTAAGTATTCAGCAGCCATTTCTTTGGTTGATTCTAAGTTGCTTGTTAAAGCAGCAAGGGTTGCCCGCTGTGCAATACTGTTGGCTCCAGATGTAAACTGCCCTTGAATTTTTGAACAAGCTTTGGCAATTTCAATGGGAGCAGAGATGTAACCAATTCTCCAGCCTGTCATGGCAAAACCTTTGGCAACTCCATTTACAGTAATCACTTTATCTTTCATTTCAGGAAAAGAACCCATACTAACATGCTTGCCTGTAAAATTTATATGCTCGTAAATTTCATCAGCAATTACAGTTATTTTGGTGCTTTTTAATACCTCGGCTATAGCTTTTAACTCATCGTATGTAAAAACAGAACCCGTTGGGTTGCAAGGCGATGAATAAATGAGGGCTTTGGTTTTGGGAGTAATGGCAGCTACTACTTGTTGGGCAGTAGCCTTAAAGTCATTTTCGATGATGCCTTTTACCAAAACAGGAATACCTTCTGCTACTTTTATAAGGTCCACATAACTTACCCAGTATGGACTCAACACAATTACTTCATCACCTGGGTCGAGCAATGACATAAATATATTGGCCAACGATTGCTTCGCTCCTGTAGAAACCACAACGTTTGCCATTTTTGTTGGGATTCCGTTTTCGGTTTCAAATTTTTTAGCAATGGCCTCTCTTAAATCGGCATAGCCAGGTACTGGAGGGTAGGCAAAGTAATTGCCAGAATCAATAGCCTCTTTGGCCGCCTTTTGAATATGAGCTGGTGTTTTAAAGTCTGGTTCGCCCAAACTTAAACTAATTACATCTACTCCTTGGCTTTTTAACTCTCTTGCTTTTTGAGCCATTGCAATGGTGGCAGACTCCTCCATTGCTTCTAATCGTTGCGAAATCAATCCCATTAGGTATTTTATTTAAGCAAGCAAAAATAGTTGTATAAACTGAAAGCTCAATTATAGGAAGGGTGATTTATTTCATCTTAAAAACCAAACCACTGGAGCAATCATTTTTAGCACTATGCTGCTGAGGATTCTAGCTAATGCCATATTAACTAATAGGGCATAAATACATGTTTAACGTGTTTTAAGCAACCTAAAATAGGTTTCCATCGTATCAATATCTTCAATAATTTTAAAAGGAGATAAAGCTAATACTTTGTCCATACTGTTCGCAATTATTTGCTTGGCACCCTCATCTCCTCTTAAACGCAAAAGTTTTTTAAAATAGGAGTTAGCAAAAATAGCAGGCACCCCGCTTCCGTGTTTATGCTGTGTTGAAATAATGGATAGTTTTTTTTGATAAAATTGGCTGATGAGTTTATTTAAAAAAGAAGTGTCTATTTGAGGTTGATCTGCTAGCATAACAAGAACCCCATCAAATTTATTTGGTGGTAGATTTTGCATACCATACATAATGGAACTGCCCATTCCTTCCTTCCAGTTCTTAAAATGTAAAAGGGTTGCTTGTTTGTGAATAATTGATTTTTTAATGGCGGTGTAATTGGCTCCAAGCACCACATAAACTGCATCACTTTTAGAGTTAATGGCTTGTTCAATGGTGTGATTTAATAAGGTGGTGTTGCCCCATGTTAATAACTGTTTGGGCGAACCCATTCGAGTGGAGGCTCCTGCAGCAAGGATAATAATTGCAATGTTCGGTTGGTCATTCATCTAATTTAAGAACTACTAGACCTTCACAGATTTGCTTACCAGGGCAAGATTTTTAGAACGCATTACGGTCATCATTTCAGCCATTATTGAAATGGCTATTTCTTGTGGGGTTATGGCTCCTATGTTTAACCCGGCCGGACCGTGAATTTTTTCTAAAAAATCTTCTTCAACTTCCGGATGAAAGGAAATAAACTCATCGAGTAATTTTTCTTTTCTTTTTTTTGCGCCTAAAACACCAATATAAAAAGGTGATTGGTCTTTGATGACCAATAGGTTTTTGAGATCGGTGGCGTAATTATGCGACATCAATACTACGGCTGTTTGCTCATCTACCATAAGGCCTTTGATGGATGCTGGTTGTAGTGCAAGCACTTCTTTTGCTCCAGGAAAATCGTTGGTGGTTTTAGGGTTTGAAATGGGGCAAACAATTATTACTTCCCAACCAGAAAAGTGAGCCAGTTTGCAAAGTTCAACCGAGTCGTGTTCTGCTCCTAATATAATAAGCCGGTTGCAAGGATTTAATGCTTGTATAAATGTAGTATCTGACTTATTCGTATTAAAAACACCTCCCGAAAACGACAATAGAGAGCCATCGATGTGAGGAATGGCGGATCCAAAATAAGTTGACTCTCCTGATGATTTAGCATAGTGGGATACTAGCTTAAAAGGTGTTCGGGCGGTGAGTAAATTATAAAAATGTTTTACAGTAGAAGGAGCCGGATTAAATTTTTCAATCAATATGTAAATTACGCCTTCACAACCCAAGCGGTATCGTCCATCATAGGTCATTACCTTGGCAACACCTGTTTTAAACACAGAACCCGACTGTTTGAGAATTTCTTTTTCTACACAGCCACCGCTTACGGCACCAATCATTTTGCCATTTTCCAAAATGAGCATTCGTACGCCTGGTTTTCGGTACGAAGACCCCTCTAAATTTACCACTGTGGCGAGCACGGTTTTTAACCCTTGCTTGTGAGCAAGGGCATAGCTCTCGAATATGATTTTTAGCTCGTGGGTCATATTATCTTGTCCAATTGTAGATTATTCACCTAATCCGAATACAGTTTTTGGCAAATTTAGCAGAAAGAACGCTATTAATTCCTTGATGGAGTTTCTCATATAATAATACAACTATTGTAATAACCTGAACCCGACTAATACTACGCATCACAGTTCATTGAAAACTCCATATATAAGGCGTTTTTTTGAAGAACTAGTGGATTAATTCGAAGAAAACCAACGCAATAGATGGAGATTTTCAATGAATCCCAAAGGAAAACCCAGTAAAAAGCAACCTTTAGGATTTAAAACCCTTAAATTAACCCGTT
>JALSJD010000018.1 GCA_026989535.1 Cyclobacteriaceae bacterium | reverse complement strand
CAACAGTTAATCACGCACCAAAGCGCAAAGATATTCTTTCGAAAGAAGAGAAAAAGTTAGCTGTTCGAAATGCGCTACGGTATTTTCCTGAAAAATTTCATGCAGAATTAGGGCCTGAGTTTGCAGCAGAGCTAAAAGAATTTGGTCGTATTTATATGCATCGTTTTCGCCCTGAGTATAAATTTTATGCCCGGCCAATAAGCGAGTATCCTTACCAATCGGTGCATGCAGGGGCTATTATGGTCATGATTCAAAATAATTTGGATCACGCAGTAGCACAGCATCCACACGAATTAATTACCTATGGGGGCAACGGAGCAGTATTCCAAAACTGGGCGCAGTACCTGTTAACAATGCAGTACTTAGCTATAATAACGGATGAGCAAACCTTGCATATCTATTCGGGGCATCCTATGGGTTTATTTCCATCGAGTAAGGAAGCACCAAGAGTAATTGTTACCAATGGCATGATGATTCCTAATTATTCTAAACAAGATGACTGGGAAAAGTTTAATGCGTTGGGTGTTACTCAATATGGCCAAATGACGGCTGGTTCTTATATGTACATTGGGCCGCAAGGTATTGTGCACGGCACAACAATTACCTTGTTAAATGGAGGTAGAATGATTGCCAAGGATGGGGAGAGCCTTGCCGGAAAAGTGTTTTTAAGTGCAGGTTTAGGTGGCATGAGTGGGGCTCAGCCCAAAGCCGGAAATATTGCAGGCTGTATTTCAGTTATTGCCGAAGTAAACCCTAAAGCCACATACACACGCCATTCGCAAGGCTGGGTTGATGAGGTAACGGATGAGTTAGATGAGTTAGTCGCACGTGTAAACAAAGCCAAAGCAAACAAAGAAGTAGTCTCAATTGCCTATCAAGGCAATATTGTAGCCGTGTGGGAAAAATTTGATGAAGCGAATGTATTTGTGGATCTTGGCTCTGACCAAACCTCTTTGCACAATCCTTGGGCAGGAGGTTATTACCCAGTAGGGTATAGCTACGAGGAATCGAACGAAATGATGGTTAGCGAGCCTGAAAGATTTAAAAAAGAAGTGCAAGCAACCTTAGTAAAACACGCTGATGCTATTAATAAACACACCGCCAAGGGTACTTATTTCTTCGATTACGGCAATGCGTTTTTATTAGAAGCCTCACGTGCTGGAGCTGATATTATGGCTAAAAATGGCATCGATTTTAGGTATCCATCCTACGTGCAAGATATTATGGGACCGATGTGTTTCGATTATGGGTTTGGCCCGTTCAGGTGGGTGTGCACCAGTGGTGATCCTAAAGATTTAGAATTAACTGATGAACTTGCTTGCGATGTGTTGGAGGAATTGAAGAAAGAATCTCCAACTGAAATTCAGCAGCAAATGGCGGATAATATCCAATGGATAAAAGGCGCGCAGGAAAATAAATTAGTGGTAGGCTCACAAGCACGTATTTTATATGCCGATGCCGAAGGCAGAGCAACGATTGCCTTGGCTTTTAACAAGGCTGTGGAAGACGGGCGACTGTCTGCTCCGGTGGTATTGGGTAGAGACCACCACGATGTTTCTGGTACAGATTCTCCTTTTAGAGAAACAGCCAATATTTACGATGGTTCGCAGTTTACGGCTGATATGGCCATCCATAATGTAATTGGCGATTCCTTTAGAGGTGCTTCGTGGGTATCCATCCATAATGGCGGTGGTGTAGGCTGGGGCGAAGTAATAAACGGAGGCTTTGGTTTGGTATTAGATGGAACCGAAGATGCCAATCGTAAACTTAAAAATATGTTATTTTACGATGTAAATAATGGCATTAGCCGTAGGAGCTGGGCGCGAAACGGTGGAGCTGAATTTGCGATTAAACGTGAAATGAGCCGCTCGCCTAACCTAAAAGTTACATTGCCCAACCATGCATCTGACGATTTAATTAATTCCTTATTTTAAGTATATGTTTAAACTATTTGCAAAATTTATATCCACCTTGTCCTCGTTTATAACGAGGATACTCGAAAAAAGCATTTTAAATGCTTAATAAACTCTTATATTTAGATATTGAGTCCACTCCGAAAACAGACAATTTTCAAAAAAGAGTTATTTTGGATGAAATTTTCATTTTTCGAGATTCGGTAATGCTTGAGTACCAACGGATTGAAAAAGGGGAAAAGATGCCCAGCTGGCAGGATGGGTTTTAAGTGTTTTCGGAGTGGACTCAGATATTAGATAAAAAAGAACAGATGTCTGGTGATAGGTATAAGATTCAAGATCAGTTTGCTACATATTATTTAACACTCACAATTGTTAAATGGATTGATATATTCTCAAGAATTGAGTATAGAGATACAGTAGTGGAATCTTTAAATTACTGTATTAACAACAAAGGGCTAATCTTAAATTCCTGGGTTATTATGACAAATCATATTCATCTAGTTTGCAGAGTAGAATCAGAAATTGGTATGTCTGGTTTTTTGAGAGATTTTAAAAAGTTTACTTCAAAAAAGATAGCTGAACAAGTTGAAGAATTAAATGAAAGTAGAAAAGAATGGTTGTTGGATAAATTTGGGTTTGAGGCCAAAAGAACTGGTAGAGCTGAAGTATATAAAATCTGGAAAGATGGCAATCATCCGATAGATTTGTCAAATCACTCAATTGATATTATGAATAAAATAGATTATGTTCATATGAACCCTGTTAAGGCAGGATGGGTTGATTTTCCTGAGGACTATATTTATAGTAGTGCTAGAAATTATGTAAATAGAAAAGGGCTTATAAAAGTAGAAATAATATGAGCATAAAATATGCTCTGCTCAATCATCCTCGTTACGCTGCGCTAAACAAGGACGAGTGGCCTAACCTAAAAGTTACATTGCCCAACCATGCATCTGACGATTTAATTAATTCCTTATTTTAAGTATATGTTTAAACTATTTGCAAAATTTATTTTCGCTATTACTGGCTGGACGGTATATGGCGAAATGCCAAAAGATCTTAAAAAAGCAGTGATTATTGCAGCTCCTCACACCAGCTACTGGGATTTTTTCTATGCCAGACTTGCCTTCTCCATTATTGGAGTTCCTTTAAAAGTAACCATTAAAAAAGAGGTAGTTAACCACCCTTTAATGGGCTGGTTGGTAAGAGGTTTAGGAGGAATTGCAATTGATCGTACACCCAAAGAAGGTAATCTTAAAAAGAAAGTGAGTATGGTAGATGCCATGGCTAATTTAATTCATACAAGGGATGAATTAATAATGATGGTAACACCCGAAGGTACCCGTAAACGTGTAAAAAAATGGAAATCAGGTTTTTATAGAGTGGCAGAGCAAGCCGAAGTGCCTATTATTTTGGGCTATTTAGATTATGCTAAAAAACATGCGGGCATTGGCCCTGTTTTTTATCCTACAGGCGACTATGATAAAGATGTGGAAGAAATAATGGACTTTTATCGTAGCAAAACTGGAAAATATCCTGAGCTAGGTGTGTTTTAATCAAACGATTACCCTTTTGTTGGCAGTAATGCTGGATAGCAAGAGCTTAGCCTATATAATTCATGAATAATCTATTGCGCATTCCAATTGACTATCACTCAGGCATACCGACTAAAGTACGGTACAGGCTTTACTTAAATTTTGCTACCCAACGTTTCAAAATTCTCCGTGAGTACCTGATTAACAGCCACTTGAAATGGGGCATAACATTTTGTCGTTTAGTTTAAACCATTTTGTGCAAGCCCCCTAACCTATATTAAAAAGAAAAGCAAAATAGAAATCGTCATTCCTGCGCAGGCAGGAACCTGCCCTACAGGATATTGCAAAAAGACCGCAATGACTAAGGAACTGTAAAGAAATAACTTGCACAGTTATCCTTATTGCCCCTGGTTGCGTTAAAAAATCATTGCGTAGTGCTACTATGCGCAAATTTTTTGCCTTATCAGGAACAAAAATAATTAAGGATTTTATGCACAACTTATTTTTTTACAGCTCCTAAGTTTTAATCTTATTCTCATTGCAGATTTCCGATATTTACGGATTCCTGCCTCTGCAGGAATGACGATCGTATGGTCATTCCCCTCCGCTAATCTGCCAACTGGTCGGATTCCGCTCTACCACTGACAGAGTAGAATTTCAAAGAGGAGATGCCGCAACAGGTGCGGCAAGTGTATAAAAAGCACGATTCCCCGCATCCGTTGCGGGGTCTCCATTTTAAAGGTATTTTCTGTCATTCCCCTCCGCTAATCTGCCAACTGGTCGGATTCCGCTCTACCACTGACAGAGTAGAATTTCAGAGAGGGGATGCCGGAACAAGTCCGGCAAAGTACATAAAAAGAACGTTTCCCCGCACCCGGTTGCGGGGTCTCCATTTTTTAATTTTTATCATCTACCTCCGCTAACTGGTCGGGATTTTGCTCTCAGAGTGACGAGTAAGTTTTTTTATCCCGAATTTACGCTATCTCAACAATACCACCCCTCCATATTGTTCTAAAACTCCTCTATCTCTGTACGAACTTGTATAGCGCACTACCCAGCTATATTGCCCGGCAGGGGCAGGCTCTCCACTTGGTTCGGTGCCATCCCATGCAAAGGCAGCATCTGTAGAGCTATACACCAATTCTCCCCATCTATTATAGATAAATATCTCAAACGTATCTATATATTCAGTAAATAATGAATACGTAGTGTTCAGTCCTCCCGGTCTAAAGGCATTAGGCCCATCAATTTTAGGAATACAATCTTCAATGACTTCTGATTGATCTCTAGTAACACAACCAAAGCTATTGGCAGCTTCTAACTCGTATAAGCCACCTACGGTAACATCTATGCTTTGCGTAATGTCTCCGGTACTCCATAAGTAGCTTACAAAGTTGGGGCCTGCATCTAATACCAACACACTATCTGCAGGGCAAAACACGGGTGCACTCGATAGGTTGGTAGGGGTGAGGGGAGAACGGAACAGCTCGAAACTACCAGTACTTTTGCAGCCACTTGTTGGGTCTTCAACTTCTACGGTGTAAGTTCCTTCATCAAATTGGGTAATTTCAAAGGTAGATAAGCCTAAATCATCCCCATTTCTAAACCATGCATAGGCTAATGAACTAGTGGTTTGCCCTTGAGGTATGGCTGTTAATGTAAAAGGCTGCCCATCATCGCACGCTAAAGTAGAGATAATTGAAACGGTGAAAGGGGTAGGAACATCCACTACAATTGATTCTGTTATAAAACAACCTGGATTAATTGACTGTGATACTGTTACCGTATAAGTGCCAGATTGTGTAACAGATATTTCGTCTGTGGTTTCAAAAGTATTCCAACTATAGTTTATGACTGACCCTGCATATATTCCATCTCCAGATGCTGTTAATAATACATTACCATCGCATTGATTTGCAAAATTGGCCGTAATATTTACCTCTGGAGTAGGAGTTAGCACAACGTTCATTTGCCTTGTTACTTCGCACGATGTTCCTGGTTGCTCCGGAGCCCTTACAAATATGGCATAACTGCCAAACTGATTAATGTCCACAGAAACATTATTATAGGTAATATCATCGTAGCTCCATAATAGAGTAACTGGGTCGTTTGTGGTAAGAATAGTGGTACTAAGTGTTAGTGCATTGCCACAGCCTATTGCTGGGTTTTGCAGTATTTGCAAATCAGTATCAGGAGGTCGATTAATTACGATAGGTTGAATTACCCCTCCTGTCCAAACCTCTATACAGCCTGATCCCAACTCTTCTACTTGTAACCCATAGCTGCCTGCCGGAATAAGGTTTGTAAAACTGAGTGTGTTAGATGTATAGGTTATTGTGGGGTCATCAATATTAAATAATGTGGCAGTAAATGCACCAGTAATTCCTGTTTCAGTAAAACTAATAGTTCCTAAATCTGAACAGGTTTCGTCTTGTGGTGTAACTGTATCAATGGTAAAACTAGGCGGGTTTGTTATAGCAACCAATTGGGTTGCTGTACAATTAGAAACAACATTTTCAAGCGTAATCGTATTAATTCCTGCTGGTATTCCAGTAATGTTTAGAGGTGAGCTTGTGTTATCTATCAACCCAGTTGCAACTGTCACATTATTAAAATCGGATACCGAATAAGTATAATTTTCGGTTGAGATTAAGGTTAAATCTATGGTGCCATCCATTGCTCCGCAGCTAGTTAAAGGGCTGCCTTCTGTTGCTGTAAACTGTGGGGCAGGGTTTATGGTAACTTCAACATCATCTACTACTGTGCAAGGCCCTGTTGGTGGACTTAGGGTAATGGTTGCCTCTAACTGTACGGTATAAGTTCCTCCTCCTAAAGCTGTGTTTATGGCGTAATCCCCAAAGTTAAAAACCTGTGACTCAATTTGAGCTACCACCCCATCTACCGACCAAATATAACCTCCAGGGTCAGCAGTAACC
>JALSJD010000017.1 GCA_026989535.1 Cyclobacteriaceae bacterium | reverse complement strand
ACTTGAAAAGCAGGATGGGGAAAAGATTAATAAAATGCTTAAAAAATACAAATTTATCCTGCTTTTTTTACAATAAACTATACATTATGAGACTCCATTGCTCTCGCAAGGGAGTAGTGTGGCCTATAAAGATTACTACTTATTTATTCCAAAATCAAAAAGCTTCTGCCTCGATTTAATATGCAATTGCCCTGGTTAATTGCAGATAAAGGTATATACAAATTAGGCTGGTTGGGTAACTGGTAGCTCATAACAAATCCCAAATCCTTGGCTCTACCCGACCCCTAGTTGGTGAAAACACCAACTAGGGGTCGGGTAGAGTTTAATTGCTATAAAATCTGCAAAAAAGAGGCAAATAAAAAAAAGCCGGGATTAACCGGCTTTTTTTATTTGGTTTTGTTGGTGAAAACACCAACAAAGGGTAGCCAACTAGCATTAGGGTAGGCCATAATTGCTATAAACACTGCAAAGGAAGGTAAACAAAAAAACTGGGACTAACCGGCTTTTTTTGTTTTGTTGGTAAAAAGGCCAACAAAGGGCAGAGAGTTCGTGTCCTCACGAAACAACAAAAGGACTGGGAAGGTGGCTTTTCAAGTTGAAGTAAAATTAAAACGTCATTCCCACGAAGGTGGGAATCTGTTTAATACTACAACAGATTCCCGTTTACACGGGAATGACGCTTTAATTTATTTTCCGTTTACACGGGAATGACGTTTTTTTTAATTAGATGATGCCCCTAAGGCATTACTGGCAAGGCATTCCCAGGCCAATTATTGGGGTTTATGTTGGGTATATTAGCTCCAAAGGCTTCGTTTATTGTATCAATAAACAAACTGGCTAGATAAGCAGCACCTCGTTGGTTGGGGTGTACGCCATCCAACGAAAACGCACCAGAAGGAGGTGATATGGTGGCATCCATGCCTGACCCATTAATGGTGATGCCATCGGTAGCAATGTTATTAAATATAGAATAGATATCTAGTAAAGCTAAATCTCCACCGCTTCCTTCCACCACAGATAAAATAATGGCATTAAAATCTGCAATACGGTTCGCAATTGCTTCTTGATCAGCTTCTATTAACGTATATTGTTCTCCTAAAGGCACACCAACTCCAATTACTGATGCTGGATTCATTGGGTCGGCAAGCGTGCCAAGAACACCTCCCGCTGGCAATGAAATTAAGTCACTACTCGTTGCTTGTCGGCTAAAAGGGATGCCCCAAGCACTTAAATCGGGAATTGTTAAATCAGTAATTACAATTCCATTATTGCCAGCTTTAAAACCAATAGTATCTCTTTTGATAGCAGGAGGTTCAGTCTGACCTGGTAACTGACCTGCATTATATGCATTGATTCCTCCATTGAATCCTGCAAATCCCGCATTAGTGGCATCAGCTGTTGCTTGATCCATAGGTATCGCATTCCAAGGTACAGTAGTAAAGTGTGGGATTGAATTTACACTTGGAATATTTGCGATTATTCCTTTTTGCCCGTTATTAAAAAGGCCATCAATCGCGTTTTTATATCGTTCATCAAATACAGCAACATCTGTTAAGGCTCCAGGGGCTGTAGCTCCACCCAATGCATAGCCTAATACATCATTACCTCCAAGCCAAAACATAATAAAGGAGCCATTTGCTGCAATGGCATCGCCTAAAACTGTTGCTGTAGCCGGGTCAGAAGCAAAACGGCCAAAATAAGGGTTGCCCATACCATAGCCTTCAAAGGCAACATCTACAATACGTATTCCTGGTACTCCAAAATTATTTAGAGCAGCTTTATCACCACTATAATTTGTAATGGCTTGCCCCGGCTGTATGGGTGCAGGAGCTGGGCTTGCTGGGTTTACCAACCTTAACCTTCCATAAACTCCGCCAGATGGGCCAAAATCACCATCGGGTGCATTAATATCTGGTTGGTTAAAATCACCGCCACCATTCAATTTAATTTGTTGTGCTACAATATTAGCATACGAGGCAGCTTGGCCATCATCGTATAAAGCTCCGTTCATATAGCCTGCGGTAAGCGAGTTGCCAACGGCTACTACTTTAGTAAAATCTGCACTGCCGGCCGTAGGTTTTTCTTCTTCTGGAAAAGTGTAGGTACAACTTGTAAATGTTGCTATTACAACACTTACTAATAGTAATTTATATATCTTATTCATCTTTTTATTAATTCAAAAGTTCATCAAATGTTAATGATACATAATAGATGGCACCGAGTGTAGGGCCACCATAATTTAGTACGTATCTTCTATTTAATAAGTTAGATCCTCCAATCTTTAAAATAGATCTCATACTACTAAGTTTATAACTTAATTGAGCATCTACAGTACCCACTGCAGGTACATCGCCTTGCCCAAAGGTAGATTCCCAACGGAAAGCAGTTTGCCAACGATACGCCACATTAAAACCAAGCTTATCGGTAATTTTACGGTTACTAAACGAAAAGTTTACTTTATGTTCGGGGGTATTAAAATCGTTCAAGAAATTTTCGTTTAATCCAGAAATAAGTCTATTCCAGTTATAATTAGTGCCTATGGTATAACCCCTGCCCAACATATAATCTAGTCCAATAGCAGCACCAGCTCCTTTTACCTGCTGATCAAAGTTAGTATAGGTTTGAAATGTGTTTTCTTGCCCTTGTGTGGTAATGGGAGTTAATAATGTTTGTGCATTACGTATATTTTGTTCTGTTCTAGCGTCAGTACTCCATTCAGCTGGATTGGATGGATCAGTAGCCATTCCTAAAATATCAATAATTCCGGCAGATTTACGTAGTTGTACTTGCGTAATAAAATTATCATAGATATTATAATAACCCACAATATCGAGCATTAGTTTATTATCGATTAATGCTTTATAACCTAGTTCAAAGGAGGTTATTTGTTCTGGCTTTACTTCAGGCGCATCTGCTTCAGTAAACGGCACTAATAAACTAAGGTAATCAGGGTTGCCTAGCTGAGCTCCATCTCCACCAGCTTCAGTAGCAAATTTTTCGACAAAGGCATTAACTGAGGCCATTGTATAGGCATTAGTAAATATATCATACTGATCTCTGTAAGGTTTTAACCCGCCTATTAATCTTGCCGAAACAACGTTTAGGTCGATATGTTGGCCTTGGGTGGTTGGGTTTCTAAACCCTGTTTGAAACGACATTCTGATATTATGATCAGGAGCAGCTTTAATTACCGCAGAGAGGCGAGGGTTAATTTGGCCATTAAAATTTTCGTTTTTATCAAAACGTAACGAACCTGTTAACCTTAATTTCTCATTCATTAGTGCTTTAGAAGCTTGCACAAAGGCACCGTACTCCGCAATGGTTATTGGGTTATCTGGGCTATCCGGAAAAATGGTTCCATTCGACCTTAAATTATACACTTGGTATGTGGCTCCAACCATTAAATCCATAAAGGTAACTTCCTTCCTAAAATTATACTGCCCTTCTAAATGGTATAATGCACTATTATCTGCAAATTTAGATCCATTAGGAATTACATCGGAAGTTGCTTTATCCAAGGCGGCATCAAATTCTGGAGTTCCAGGAACCAATCTTTTGTTGCCATCTATAGGTGATAAACCATCTGCTGCTAACCTTGCAGCCTGATGTGCCTCTGCAGGAGATAATCCTTGAAGTTGAACACCAACAAGGTAGTTAGCGCCATATAATCCAAACCAAGTATTATTAGTTCTCCAAGAGTCGTTAATTAGCACGCCTGTTAGGTCAGCAATGTACGAATCTCCTGAGTTTTCTAAAGTAGCATACCCTCGAATAAAGAAATCACTTCCTCTAAGTTCAAGTTTATGCGATTGTATATTAAAGTTATTTAAGGAGTATCGTTGTGCCCCAGTATAAACAGATGTTCCACCTCCAAAACTATAATTATACGATACTTCTAATTTATCTGTAATGCGGTAAAATAAGCCGCCTCCATATTTAATATTTTTAGCGCCATAATCAACTATATCTTGCTCCCTGTACGGAGTTCGAGAAACGGTGGTGCTTGGAAGCAAACTTGGATCTAATCCTAAAGCGTTTGCTGTTGAGTTAAAGGCTCCACTCGCTTTTAACAACCCTAAGTTAATAGCCACTTCATCTCCAAACGCATGAAGCCTATCAGCTCCAGGATTAAAAGACATGCCAGTTGGGGTATTTGCCGCATTTCTATCTTGCATACTGGTGCCATACCAATCGGTAGCACCGCTGTAAGTAAAGTTTACTTTAAAGGCAAATTTATTATTAAATGCTTTGGCATAACGAATGGAAGCTTCGTACATAGGCTGAACCCCACCAGGGCCAAAGGCGGCATTGCTTGGGTTGGTTACAGGGTCTTCAGTGTTTAAATCTGAATCGCCCAAGTGGTTAATGCTTGCTTTTGCAATTACACTTAACCCTTGGTAATCAAATGGGTTTTTGCTATTTATGAGTAAAATACCATTAAAAGCATTAGGGCCGTACAAAGCAGAAGCAGCACCCGGTATAAATTCAACACTTTCTACATCTAAATCAGAAGGACCGTTTAGGCTACCTATAGGAAAGTTAAGTGCTGGGGCTTGGGTGTCCATTCCATCTACCAACTGAACAAATCTTGTATTACCTGTGGAGTTAAATCCACGTGCGTTAAAAATTTGAAAATTGATACTACTGCTAGTCATATCAACCCCTTTTAGGTTGGCAATGGCCTTATAGTAAGAGTCAGAAGCAGTATTTTTAATCGCTAGAATTCCCATTTTCTCAATCGAAACAGGAGATTCCATAATACTTTGTTCCATTCTTGAGGCTGAAACAACTACTTCTTGCCCCATAATCATTTGTTCTTCTAATTTTACATCTAATCCCGTGGTGTTGGCATTAGTAATTTCAAGTTCTTGAGAAGCAAAACCTACCATTGAAACAATGAGGGTTAATGGAGGTGCAGTTTGTACATCCAGTGAATAGTTTCCGTCAATATCAGTTACAGTACCAATCACTTGACCTTTTACAAGAATATTAACTCCACCTAGTGGCTCACCACCAGCATCGGCAATATTTCCTTCAATATGTGTTTTTTGTGCCATTAGCCCAATGCTAAATAGTATGAGAAGGACACTGAAAATACCTTTTCTTAGTAATTGTTTTTTCATATTAAATCTTTAATTTGGTTAAATTTCACTCAATTTATTTCTAAACCTACGTAAAATTTTACGCTATGAAAAGCAATTAAAGTTAAATTTTAAGCTCAATTGTATGTTTTTAAGAATTATTATAACTAGTTGCCTTTAAATCTTTTTTCTAGCTCTTTACCTAAGCTAGTGCAAAGAGAGGTAATGCTATTTGCCATTTTTTCATCCCCTGTGGCAGAAAGAATGCTTTGCGCCATGCCACTGAGGGCATCAATGTAAAATATTTTCATTTCATCCATGGGCATCTCTTTCGTCCATAAATCGAGGCGCATAGTGTTTTTTTCTGCATCGTCCCATATACCAATGGTAATGGCTTTGGTATGTTCTAAATTACCAGGTTTATCGGTTGCATCCCACTGTATGGTTTCGGGAACGTTGTTTTCGTCTAATTGTATTTTAAAATTTATTTCTGATTTTTTCATAATTTGTTGTTTAACCACAAAGAACGCAAAGAATTACACAAAGGTCACAAAGAAAGTGCTGCGATTGTCTGCGCAATCAGTGGGGGAGTAAGTGGTAGCTAACTTTCATTGTATGGTTTCGGGGATGTTGTTTAACCACAAAGAACGCAAAGAATTACACAAAGGTCACAAAGAAAGTGCTGCGATTGTCTGCGCAATCAGTGGGGGAGTAAGAGGTAGCTAACTTTCATTGTATGGTTTCGGGGATGTTGTTTAACCACAAAGAACGCAAAGAATTACACAAAGGTCACAAAGAAAGTGCTGCGATTGTCTGCGCAATCAGTGGGGGAGTAAGTGGTAGCTAACCTTCCATTGCATGGTTTCGGGGATGTTGTTTAACCGCAAAGAACGCAAAGATTTACACAAAGGTCGCAAAGAAAGTGCTGCGATTATCTGCACAATCAGTGGGAGAGTAAGTGGTAGCTAACCTTCCATTGCATGGTTTCGGGGATGTTGTTTAACCACAAAGAACGCAAAGATTTACACAAAGGTCGCAAAGAAAGTGCTGCGATTATCTGTGCAATCAGTGGGAGAGTAAGTGGTAGCTAACTTTTATTGTATGGCTTCGGGGATGTTGTTTAACCGCAAAGAACGCAAAGATTTACACAAAGGTCGCAAAGAAAGTGCTGCGATTATCTGTGCAATCAGTGGGAGAGTAAGTGGTAGCTAACCTTCCATTGCATGGTTTCGGGGATGTTGTTTAACCACAAAGAACGCAAAGATTTACACAAAGGTCGCAAAGAAAGTGCTGCGATTATCTGTGCAATC
>JALSJD010000016.1 GCA_026989535.1 Cyclobacteriaceae bacterium | reverse complement strand
TGTTTGTTTGGAGTATCCTTTTACCCCTTTGCACAACAACCAAAGCGAAAGGGATATTAGGGAATATGTTAAGAAAAGGAAAATTAGCGGGTCAACCCGTAGTGAAAATGGAAGAAAGGCTAGAGATGCCTTTACATCCTTGAAAAAAACCTGCCGGAAAATGGAAATATCCTTTTGGGATTTCCTCAACGATCGGCTTACCGCAGCAGGGCAAATTAAATATCTGCCTGATTTACTCGTCCAAATGGCTGACTAAAATCCTTCAATTACCTGCAACTATTAAGAAGTTACGTTCTATTTTCAAGTTGGATTAACGTCCGATAATTTGCGAATAAGATATGATTTGAATACTTCAAAAATTGTTAGTTGAATACAAGGTTTGTGACTGCGTGTTGCCAAAGATTTAACTCCTTCTCCGTAGCGATGGCACAAGACAAAACTCTGGGAGGAGGTTAACCTAAATACGGCTTTAAGATCTCTCGTGGAGAGGGCTGGCGCAGTTTACGGATGCCATTCTCTTTAATTTGGCGAACCCGCTCACGGGTTAGGCTTAGTTTTTTGCCAATTTCCTCAAGTGTGAGGGATTTAGAACCGCAGATGCCAAAATAATAGCAAATCACGTCTGCTTCACGTTGGGTAAGTATTGAAATGGCTCTTTGCACTTGCCTATTTAATGAATCGCTCATAAGCAGTGCATCGGGGTCTATTTCATCGTTTTTGAGCACATCTAGTAACTTGAGTTCGTCTCCAATGGGTGCATCCATTGATAAATGCCTTGCATATAATTTCATAGATGAGGTTATATCTTTGGGTGCAATATCCAATACTTCGGCAATCTCTTCTGGTGATGGCTCACGCTCATAAAGTTGTTCTAATTCAGAAAAGGTTCGGGCTATTTTATTAAGAGAACCTACTCTGTTTAAGGGTAATCGCACTATTCTTGCGTGCTCGGCCAAGGCTTGTAATATGGCTTGTCGAATCCACCAAACCGCATAAGAAATAAATTTAAAGCCACGGGTTTCATCAAATCTCTTTGCCGATTTTATAAGCCCTAGGTTTCCTTCACTAATTAAATCGCCTAATGTTAACCCTTGGTTTTGGTATTGTTTAGCTACCGACACCACAAACCGCAGATTGGCGTTAGTTAATTTCTCTAGGGCTATTTGGTCTCCTTCTTTAATACGCTTTGCCAATCTCACCTCTTCATCGGCAGAAAGCAGGTCAACTTTGGCAATTTCGTGCAAGTATTTATCAATCGAGATGCTCTCACGATTTGTTATTTGCTTGCTTATTTTCAATTGCCTCATTAAAACATTATTAGGAAACCACTATTTTATCATTAATGGTAAATATAATAATAAAATTCAATATTTAGCTAAAATAATGCAACTTAAAATTTGGGCACAAAAAAAGGAGGTTAAAAACCTCCTTTCTACATACTATTATTTTATGGTTTCTTAGATTTCCCTACCTCATCAAGCCATCCAAAAATTGCTTATCTCTTTTAAAAATGGCAATTCTTCTAAACCTGCCTTCCAACGAAGTTTGAGCTAGCACAGCAATACCTCCATCTAGGGTGGTTGTTACCGAAGCTAAGGTGTAAGGGTTGCCACTGCCTAAATAACTCGTTCCTAAAATGGTGCCATCTGTTTGGTTAAAAGCATACAGCACTATTTGATTGGCTTGGGTAGTGGTGGCGTATAACCATTTGCCCTCCGTGCCTACATCTAGTAGTTTTACTTTCGATTTATTCTCTATTTCAGGAAAAGTGTTGCCTGCTAAATCGGTGCTGGATGTGGTTGAGTTTGTAGGGATGTTGGCTAGAGGCGCAATGTAATTATTACCAAAATTAAAGCGAGCAATGCCAAAAACATTATTGCCTAAACTAGCCACTTCGCTAATACCACCTTGGCTTAATTGCCCTTGGCAAACACCCGTAGGGGCATCTCCAAAATTGGTAAATACCAACGAAAATGTGTAATTATAGAACCCATTAAAATAGGATAGTCCATCTCTTGTTTGCCCAACATGAAAGGGTAAAATATCTCCATTTCTTGTTAAATGGTCAATGATTGGCTTTTCTACATCTACCCCAGCTCCAATCGTATAACCTTTTTGTTGGTTAATCTGGCCCGTGGTGGTGGCAACGCTAATAACTGATTCTGCGTTTCCATTATCATACGACAAAATAGTAAATTGTGTACCATCGCTATTTACGGCCAAAGGGTAGGTTATGCCATTTAATGGCACAGGATCAGCGAGGGTGCCTTCTTCACTTACGGCTACTAATTGGGCAGTAGTGGAGTTTTCGTCCATACACACAAAATAGTAGCTTTCGCCAATTTTTTGCCAGCCATTTACGGGCATTACATAAGGGCTAGCCATTTGCGTGCTAGAAATTATAGCACCCATCGCATCTGTTTTTACTACGAGCACCGTTGTAAATAAGGACTGGTCGTTTTTTAGTTCTGATAAAATTAAAAACCCCTCATCCGTTGTTTGAATAATATCTAGTGGATAGTATTCTTGTTCAAACCGGTCGTCATCGTAAATTTTGGTAAAGGTATTGGTTGGAACAACATCGTTTTTGCTAATATCGCAGCTTACTGCAACAAGCAGCAGTATAATGTATTTGATGCTTTTGTAATTCAAACCTAAATTAATTCCGCCAGTGGTAGAACATAATCCACCCAGTTGACGGATCAGCGTAGGAAAATGACAGAAAACATGTCCTGTCCCATCCTTAAAAATGGAGACCCCGCAACAAGTGCGGGGAACCGTTCTTTTTTGTACTTTGCCGGATTTGTTCCGGCATCCCCTCTTTAATCTGTCAATGGTAGAACAGAATCCGCCTAGTTGACGGATCAGCGTAGGGAAATGACGTAATAAAGATTGTAAAAAAGGAACCGCCAATGCTAGCCGGCCGGCAAGGCAGGCGAAAAAACTCATTCTAATCTTAAATAACTTAAAAAACAATATGGTTTTTGTGGCATCCTCATTATAATATTCAGATTGCCACAAATTTTTGAAACTAAAAATTTTCGCAATGACGTTAATGGTAAGGAGGAGCGACTGACGCAATCTTTTATTTAGAGATTGCCACGCTGCACCTGCCTTGCCGGCAGGCAGGCTCGCAATGACGTTTAATTTATTGTCTGTTTTCAGTAAAGCATTAGTAGTCATCATTGTAATTAGTTTATGGCGTCAAAGTTTTTACTGATAAATTTAAGAGGAAATACAAATCCAAAATTAAGGTAGAGGTTTTGTAAGGAGAGGTCATCGGTAGCTTCTCCAATGGCCGATAACTCATTATTAAGGTACCTGTTCTCGGTGCTGGTAATGTTGTTTAATCCAAGTTTATAGCCCACATCCATTGTAATTCTAATATTACCGGGGTCGTAACTTACGCCTACAAATCCATTAATACCCAGCGCAGACTTTATAAATAAATCAGAAACACCAATGGTGGTGGCTGTGTTTACAAAACTGCCCGATGAACCAGAAGCAGCATCGGTGCCTGAGCGTTGAACGGTGCGGTTGGCATTGAGTAAAAGGCCGTAATAACCTCCAACCCCAATATAAGGCCTAATTCTCCCTTTCATTAAATCGTATTGTACGGTGAGGGGGAGTTCTAAATAATTAAAATTAGTGGTATGGGTATAACTTATTTCCAATGTGTTGTTTGGGTCGTTGCTATCGCTCCAGTTGGCGTTGGTAATATGCTCTACTTCGTAGGTGTGAATGCCCGGTTTTAGACCAATGGTAAAGCCTTTGGTGTAAAACATAAAGACGAGCCCTGCCTGTGTTCCAAGCTTTTTTAGGCCTGTATAAGTTTTGCCAATTACTCGAGCATCGTAATTTAAGGGTTCGTAGCCGTAATAAGCTGCTGAAGGTGTTGCTTTTGATAGATTACCTCCTGCAAAAAAACCTAAATACCATTGGGTTGCCAAAAAAGGATCTTTATAGGAAGAAGGTGCTTTTCTTTTTTGTGCCCAAACCGTGGTGGTTAACACGATGAGCAATAAGGTTAGTTTTAATCGCATTTATTTAATAATGGTTAGCTTGTTAGATTCTTTGATAGGACCCGCTTGAAAGTTATATATATATTGCCCGGCAGGCAGGTTATTAATAGGAAAAGTTACTTGGTGTTCACCAGGTTGCTTAATTTCATCAACTATGGTGGATGAGTACCTTCCTTGAATATCAGAAAGCACTAATCTTACGGAAGTATGAGCATTAATGTGGTAGGTAAAGGTTACTTGGTCTTTGGCTGGGTTGGGATAACAGGGTTTCATATAAAATTTGTTTTGAATAAAATCATTTACTGAAGTAATTATGTTGGAGTCAATGATGTCTAGCGGCTCATAAACACCGCCATTATCATCAGCTCCATTTCGATAATCTCTAAATAAAATATCATTTTGGATGGTTGTATCATCCACTTCAAACCAATCTTTTAGAATAGCAGCATAAATTTGTTTAAAATCGTACTGCATTTCCACATTGCCCAAATCTAAGTTGGGTACTTTGCCTAATACGCCTGATTTGGCATAAGGACCAAATAAAAACATAGGAGCTCCTGTGCCATGGTCAGTGCCGTAACTTCCATTTGAACCAATTCTGCGTCCAAATTCTGAAGTGGTCATGGTTAGCACTCTTTCTTCCAACCCACGTGCTTTCAGATCATCTTGAAAAGCTTTCATAGCCGTGGCAATATGGTACATTTGTGTGGCGTGTACACCCATGGTAGGGTCGTAATTTTCTACTTGCTGCGCATGGGTATCAAAACCTCCAATTCTTAGCAAAAACACTTTTGTTTTAACTCCTTGCCCTGCTCCACCACCATCGAGCAAGCGTGCAATTAATTGCAATTGACCCGAAAGGGGATTGCGTTTTGCGTTTTTTGGCGCATTAAAGGGGTAGGTTTCTGGGTAAGTTACAGATGACTCTGACGAAGCATCCCACACCTGGCTTAACCGCTGGGCGTAGTCTTCGGTTTTATCTTCTAACCCAAGAATCCAATTCATTTCTTTGCCATAAGGGCTATTGTCTAAAGCGGTAGGTGGTTTTCCTCTGGGGTCAATGCCTTCATCTACAAATCCTTCGAGCGAATCTACTAAATCAGCAAAAGTATCGGGGTTGCCCCCTAGTGAAATTGAGGCCGGAATGTTGCCGTTTTGGTGAAACACCAAAGATACATCGCTGCCCAACTCAATAGCCAAGGGGTCTTGCATTGCAGCATTAGGGAAATCATCAGGGTAAATTTGGGGTTTATAAGCTTGTTGCAGGTATCGGCCAATCCAGCCTGAGGAAAAATAATCGTTGGCTCCACCGCCCATAAACCAAATATCTCTGCCTCTAAAATGAGAGCCATTATTATTGGTGTAAGATACACCCTGAACAATACCCAATCGCCCATAATCATAGAGCTGTTTCATAGCACCCATATCTGGGTGAAGCCCCACTTTTGCATCGGATGGCAAGGTGTTATCTAGTTCTATTAAGGCCCTGTTTGTGCCTTTTTTAGGGATGGCAATATTAGCTCGCCTGCTATAATATTGATCGTATAAATCAACCGGAATTATACTATTAAGCCCATCGTTTCCTCCGTGTAATTGTAAAATAACAAGCACACGGTCGTTGGTACTGGTAGCAGCCAACTTGCTTAATTGGCTTTCTTGTGCCAATAAATTAATGGGGAAACCGCCTAATGTTAAAGAGCCTCCTGTGAGTAATGTATTTCGTAAAAAATGTCTTCTTTTCATAGTGGGATTACATTAACTGGTATTCAGGGGTTTGCAATAAAGAGTTAATAAGTTTTACCAACTGGCCTTCTACCACATCCATTTCATAATTGGCATTCCAACGGTTAGTCCACTCCGTTTCAGGGTCTGCATCTAATTGTGGTTCGTACAAAAAAGCTTGCAAAAAATAATTTAAGCGTTCAGCAGTTAGCCCCGAGTTATCATCGGCATTGGCATCGTAGGTTAGGTTAAAATTAACTGGAAACAAAAATTGAATGTAGGCTATAATTAAACTTCGCGCATCGGCACCTGTGGGGTTATCAAAGGAGTTTTTTGTGAACTGCACGACATCAAAACCAGGCATTTCTATGTTCTGCTGACCCATCATTACAAACATGTTGCGAATCAAATCGTATCGGTTGGCCAAATAGTTAGAGGATATCCAGTTTCTATTATAGGCCGGAAACTGATGGTATGCTGTATAACCTGCTACTTCAAAGGGCTGGTAATAATCTAGCCCCATGCGCTGCATACTACGGTAAAAGTCGCCTACTTGCTGGTAAAACAAATCGTAGTTGGTTATGTGGTTGGCAAACGATAAATTAAAGGCTCTAAAAGTTCCAGCAACTAAATCTAAAGGTGATTTAATAATACCTCCAAACTTATCATCGTTTACATCCATAGCTACTGCCTCATAAAAATGCTCACTTTTAAAAAGTTCTTCCAGTACTGGTTGTAGTTTGTAATTATTAGCAATAAGCGTGGCTGCCATTTCGGTAATAACCGTATCTTGAATTTGCTGAGTAACCTCGTGATACACATAAAAACGGTATAAAGTACGGCAGATAAAAATAGAAGATTCCTGTTGGGCAGTAATCATATCTACTAACTGGCTTATTTCGTCTAAAACACTGGCATCTGTAGGTTGCCCACTTTGCAATAGAGCAGGGTTAGGGCTAATTATGGTATTATTATACCGGTTGCTAAATTGCTTATCATCATTATCGTGCGAGCCAGTTGCTACTCTGCCTCTGGGTAGGTTTGTGTCTGGGTCAATGGTAAGGTAATCTTCATCTAGCTTTATGCCCGATAGCACACGGGCAGCGGCTTGCACGTCTTGTTCGGTATAATTAAGGTAGTCGCCTTGTGGTAAATCGGTAGGAAAAGTACCTTCCAATCCTCGCCCAATGGCATAAAGCTCCATTAACTCACGCCCGTAGTTTTCATTAGGGCTGCCCTTCACATTTTGGCTGCCATCTAAAAAACGGAGCATCGCATTATCAACACTTATTTTTTTTAATAGAGATTTAAAACTAAATTCCTCTGTTTTGTTTTTATCAAAAGCAAATTGCCTAAATAGCTCGTTCTGAAAATACAGTGTTCTGCTATTACGTACATTTTCTTGTTTCGTAGTAAAGTGCGTATGAAAAAAATAAACGATTTTTTCGCGGGTTGAAAAGCTTACAGGTTGTGTGTTATCGCAAGATAAGCCAATGAGCCACATTAATAACTGATTGGTAAGGCTACTAGGACCCTGTTCTTCTCCAAACACGCCTGAGAGTAACCAATCTTGTCCGGTTTCTGGATTAATGGGTAGTTCAGGGTCAGGAATTTGATCATCGAAAAGTAAGGCTACTGCACTAGCTGCATCGAGTGTTTCAAATTGCTGAATAAGGGGTATGCTTGGACCAAAAGTTGCTCTGCGTAATAAATGAGCTGCCCTGTTAGGACCTAATATACCTAGGTAAGGAGTAAGGGGCATAGGTTAGTTGAGTTTTATAAGTTTGGTAATTAATCCCTAAAGTACAATTAATGTAACCTTATTTTAGACCAAGTGAGGATTATATCGTTAAGTTGCAACATAAGCCGACCAATGGCTATTTTTAGCCCATTGTATGATACACATTGTGTACATCATCATCTTCTTCCAGCCGATCAAGCAATTTTTCTACTTCTTGTTCTTGCTCTTCGGTTAGCTTGGTGGTGTTTATAGGAATACGTTCGTAACCAGAAGATAGGATTTCGATGTTCATTGCTTCCAGCGTTTTTTGGATAGAACCAAAACTTTCGAACGGGCCGTAAATGTTAATTTCCCCTTCGTCTTCAAAAACTTCGTCAATGCCTGCATCTATCAGTTCAAGTTCCAACTCTTCTAAGTCGTGCTCTCCTCTTGGTATTTTAAAATTGCACGTATGCTCAAATAAAAATTCTACCGATCCTGATGTGCCTAAATTGCCATTAAATTTGGTAAATGCGGCTCTCACATTGGCCACTGTTCTGTTGTTATTATCGGTGGTAGTTTCAACAAAAATAGCGATGCCATGAAGGGCGTATCCCTCAAAATTTACTTCTTTGTAATCACTCGTATCTTTATCGGTTGCTTTTTTAATGGCTCGGTCAATTATGTCTTTGGGCATATTGGCCGTTTTCGCATTTTGAATTACAGCACGCAATCTCGAGTTAGTTTCAGGGTCAACGCCACCTTCTTTAATGGCAATTACAATATCTTTACCTATTCGCGAAAAAGTTTTGGCCATTTTAGACCATCTTTTCATTTTACGTGCTTTTCTAAATTCAAATGCTCTTCCCATTGCTGTATTTATCTTAAAAAAGCGAAATTAATTAATTTTATATTATTTGATGTGTAAAGGGTTCCCCTTTAATTCTAATAGAGGGTGAAATTAATTTAATAGAGGCTAGATATTATTCAGAACAGAAACTAATTCAAAAAAAATTATGAGTATTGATAATAATTTAATCAAAAGGTGTATATTTGTGTATAAATTATATGTAATAATACACTATATTAAAAATGAAAACCTATAATTTACCCCCTTCAAAGGCATCTTCAATACTAGAAGAACCAGCCGTTGCGTATGCAACAGGTTCGTATTACAGCCTGTCTGCTCAATCCATTTCTAAAACTTATATAAAAAAGGTACTCAAGCTTTCGGGTTTATCGGTTACAGAGTTAATTAAGCTTATTCCCATTTCAATAGATACCTACAAACGCAAATCAATTTTTAATCCATCGGTTACCGAAAAAATTTTAGAAATAGAAGAAGTATATCGAAGAGGTTTAGATGCTTTTGGTGAATCATTTCATGATTGGATGGCTGCTGATAATATTGCCTTAGGTGGCGTTAAACCCAAGGCTTTACTAACTAACAGCTTTGGTATTAGGTTACTGCTTGATGAAATAGGTCGGTTAGAATATGGTGTGCTTGCCTAATGTTTGTTTATCGCATTAGTAAAGAAGAGTATATAAATGATTTGTCGGGCATCGGTGCAGGGCTGCATGGAGGGCGTTGGAATCCTAAAGGTCTTAATATGGTCTATACTTCGGGTAGCATTGCCTTGGCTAGTTTGGAGTATTTGGTACATAACTACCACCTTTTATCTACTACTACTGTTTGCCTAGCAAAGATAAAAATAGGAACGCTCGAAAAAATTATTGAATACCCAATAGGCGAATTGCCTAAAGGATGGAATGTGCAACTGAACTCTTTGGTAAGCACACAAAATATGGGCAAAAAATTTCTACTTGCTCATAATAATTATGTATTAAAAGTGCCTTCGGCAGTTGTTCCCGGAGAATTTAATTATTTACTAAATCCTACTCATTTGCACCATGCTAACACCAATATTGTAGAAGTTATAAATCCGTTTGCTTTCGACCAAAGAATTTTAAATTTGGGATAAAATTCCTTTTCTTCTAGGTTCAATGAAAAGTGAAATATTACATGTTTGAGTCCACTCTTTACCATAGTTTAAATATCTTGGTGATTTTATTATTAGTTGTTGAAAACACTCTATGAATAATCTGACATCACTATTTATTTTTACGTCCATCATAGCTTTTGTTTTTAGTTGCAATTCTAATGAGAAAGAGGGGATGCAATCCTCAAATACATATTCTGCTAACCAGTATGCAGGAGAAACCAGTTGTATCCAATGCCACCAAACTGAATACAATAATTGGAAAGGTTCTCACCACGATTGGGCGATGAAGCTACCCCATGACACCACCGTTTTAGGCGATTTTAATAATGCTACGTTTAGTGCCGATGGTGAAAATTATTTCTTTTTTAAAAAAGACAGCACTTATTACGTAAAAACAGGAACCATTGGGCAAGAAAAGGAGTATAAAATTGCACATACCTTTGGGATAACTCCCTTGCAACAATACCTCATTAAATTCCCTGATGGTAAATACCAAACCCTAAGAGCTACGTGGGATACTGAAAAGAAAGAATGGTTTAATCAATACTCGGGAGAAAAAATACCTGCGAATGATTGGTTACATTGGAGCCAGGGAGCCCAACGGTGGAACACCATGTGTGCCGAATGCCACTCTACCAACTTAAAAAAGAATTACAATCTTGCAAAGGATGCTTTTACTACTACTTACGATAATATTACTGTAAGCTGTGAGGCTTGCCATGGCCCGGCAGGAGCCCATTTAAATTGGGCTTCTAAAGAAAATCCAGCAGGAAGCCCTCAAATTAAAGTGATGGGTGCTAGCCAGACAGCGCAACTTAACCAATGTGCTGGCTGCCACGCAAGGCGTGTTAAATTAACCGAGGTGATAAAACCCAATGTTGCCTTTGATAACCAGTTTATGCTGCAAACCATTAATGCAGAATACTACTACCCCGATGGCCAAATTAAAGAAGAGGATTATGTACTTGGCTCCTTTGTGCAAAGTAAAATGTTTGCCAAAGGGGTTAAATGTGCCGATTGCCATAATGTGCATGCTAATAAACTAAAATTTGAGGGTAATGCTTTATGTATGCAATGCCACGAACCAACATACAATTCAGAAGCACATCATTTTCATAAAGGTGAAGATGAGTCTGCGCAATGCGTGAGCTGCCATATGACGGGAGCCGTTTTTATGGGCAACGACTTTAGGCGAGACCATAGTTTTAGAATTCCACGGCCTGACCAAAGCGAAAAGTACGGCACTCCCAATGCCTGTATTGGTTGCCATAAAGATAAATCAGATACTTGGGCGGCTAACTGGATTAATAAATGGTATGGAACTGAGCGAGCCGATCACTTCTCAGATTATTTATTAAAAGCCTCTCAGCCGCCTTATAACGACCGAGCACGAGCTGAGGTTTTACAGTTTATTACTAACCTTAATTACCCAGCAATAGCTCGTGCAACTGCTTTAGAATATTACCCATTAAATGATACCCAAGCCGAATTTGATATGTTGCTAACCGCTCTTAAAGATAGTAGTGCTTTGGTGCGGTATAATGCCTTGGCCAAATTTCAGCAGTATCCATTAGAGCAAAAAGCAAGCGTTGCGTTGCAATATATGGAGGATGAAACCAAACTTGTTCGAATAGGCTCGGCTCAATTAATTGCAGCATTAGACTTGGCTCAATTAGCCCCTGCGCAAAGAGGTAGTGCCCAAGCTGCCAGAAACGAATTACTCACTATGATGCGTGCCAATGCCGATTTTCCGTTAGGCAGGTTGCAGTTAGGCGATTACTATTATAAGCAACAAAATATACCCAGAGCCATTAAAGAGTATGAAATGGCCTTAAAAATGGACTCCTTGCTTACTCCGGTATATACAAATTTAGCCACTGTGTACAGTGTAGTGGGCAATAATAAAAAAGCATTGATAACCTTATCAACACTTATAAAAATGGAGCCCAATTTTGGTAGAGCATATTATTTGCGTGGCCTGCTTTATTACGAAGTGGGGGAGAATGAACTGGCCATTAATGATTTGAGAGAGTCGATTAAATTAGGTCCTTCCAATTTTAGAGCTTATTATAATTTAGCTAATCTGTATTTTACAATGGGCAATGCAAAAGCCGAAAATGTAATGTTGCAAGGGCTGCAAATTCAGCCCAACTCGCAAGAAGGCTTGCAGTTATTAAAATTGATTCAATCAAAAAAATAGAGTATATTTTTTCTTTATTGAGGGGGTAACTTAGTACTTATCGCTTTAATGAATCGCTCCATTTAGGTATTAGTTATATAAGAGGTAAGGTGATTATCTTCTTCTACCCGAACTAAATAAAAGACCCACAGAGAACTCTAAGCCTGTATAATCTAGTTTCGAATCTTTTAAATCAACCGTGGAGGTCGATACTACCCCATTGGCATCCACTCCTTTAACCGTTCCTTTTAAATTTAGATTGGCTCCTCCTATATAATAATTAGCACCAATGGTAATACCGAATTGCCGGTTAAGGTATTGGATAAATTCTAATCCAAATTCGTAGCCAAAGCCTAATGAATTAGTAAAGGTAAAATCGGAATTGGCAATTTCTAAACTCAGGTAATCAAGCATCGCTCTATCTATGTTTCCATAATTAAGCTTGGTGCCAAAATTATAAAATACAAAACCTCCTCCTTTAATAAGAAAGGCTGTATTGCTATTACCTAGGTTAATAACTGCTTCTAAAGGAACCATCATATTAAAAAAGGGGCCTACCATAGGTTTGCGAGTGTCGATAGGTTCGCTGGTGGTTATGCTCATACCCGTCATTCGGTACAAAGAACCGCCAATATCAATACTAAAAATGCCTGCACTTGCCAAGGAAACACCTCTGATAGATAAGGGGCTGATGGGAGCGGAGAAGTCCCCATTTTTAGGGAGAAAGAATGAGGCTGATATGCCAAAGTCTTGTCCCTTTCCTTGAATTGCCAACAGGATAAGGATAGCTACAATTGTAATTATTGATATTTTACGCATAATATTAGAATCGATTTGTAGCAATGATAAATAGTTATCGTCAGTAAATATGGTTCAACGATTAATTTCATCTTATATTTATCTCTCTACGACCTTAAAATCTTAAAAAATGAAAATTAAACAATTAGCCCTGCTAGTTTTGAGTATTTCGTTATTTGCTTGTCAGCCCTCAATAGAGCATGCAGATGCCATTTATTTTAATGGCATAATTTATACTGTTGATGCCCATAATTCGCAACCTGAATCGGTGGTGGTAAGAGGTGGCAAAATTATTTTTGTTGGTAGCCAAAGTGATGCAAATGCGTTTAAGGGTGACTCAACACAAATGGTGGATTTAAAGGGCTATACTATGACACCTGGCTTTATAGAATCGCACGGACATTTGATGGGGTTGGGGCATAGTGAATTAAACCTTAATTTAATGGGTGTAAAAAGCTATGATGCACTGGTGGATATGGTGGCAGATGCCGTAGCCAAAGCGAAACTAGGCGAATGGATTTTAGGGAGGGGCTGGCATCAAAGCAAATGGGATACCCAACCCGATGTATTGGTAAAGGGATTTCAAACACACGAAAAACTAAGTGCTGTATCGCCCAATAACCCCGTTTATTTACAACATGCCAGTGGCCACGCAGGGTTTGCAAACGCCAAAGCGATGGAAATTGCAGGGGTAAACCAGTTATCTGTTGAAAAAATGGATCAAGAAATAGAAGGGGGCGAAATCATTAAAGATAAACACGGCAACCCTACAGGCATATTTAGCGAAAGAGCCCAAAATGCCATTTATAAATACATTCCTACCGAAGATGCCGAACGAAATAAAATGGCACTGGAATTGGCCATAAAAGCGTGTCAGCGTAATGGAATTACTAGTTTTCATGATGCAAGTGCAGATCAGAATACGATCGATTTATACCAACAATTTAAGGAGGAAGGAAAGCTAAACCTTCGTTTGTATGTAATGATTGCTGGACCTGATAGAGCACTCACCAAAAAATGGTTACAGAAAGGACCAATGATTGACACTGTGGATCATTTACTTACGGTGCGCTCTATAAAACTAAATTGCGATGGTGCTTTAGGCAATAGAGGCGCTTGGCTGCTGGGAGAATACTCAGATATGCCCGGTGAGTTTGGGATGGCCACTTTGCCGATGGAATATGTGCTGGAGGTCTCCAGAGGTGGGTTAGCCAATGGTTTTCAGGTGTGCTCACACGCCATTGGCGACCGTGCTAACCGAGAAATACTGGATCAATACCAAACTGCTTTTGCAGAAAATCCAACAATAACAGACCATCGATTTAGAATTGAACATGCGCAACATCTTCACCCAAATGATATTCCACGATTTGCGCAAATGAATGTAATTGCCGCTATGCAAGCGGTGCACTTAAGCTCTGATAGACCTTGGGCCATTGATAGGCTAGGAGAGAAGCGAATTAAAGAAGGAGCTTATATGTGGCAAAGCTTGCTTAAGTCAGGGGCTAAAGTAATAAATGGCACCGATGTGCCTGTAGAGCCAATTAATCCAATTGCTAGCTTTTACGCTTCTGTTACTCGGCAAACCTTGGCAGGCACACCTAATGGCGGTTACGAGCCTGATGAGCGTATGACGCGCGCCCAAGCACTAAAATCATATACGCTGGATGCTGCCTTTGGCGAATTTGAAGAAACCGTTAAAGGAAGTATAGAAGTGGGCAAATTAGCTGATTTTACTGTTTTTTCGCAAGATATAATGACTGTTGAAAGTAATAAACTTTTAAAAACAAACGTAATGATGACGGTTGTAGGAGGGCAGCAAGTGTATATATCGGAGTTGTTTTAAAAAGATGGGTAAAGTCAATATTTTTCAGAAATAACAAATGCCAATATTCAAATAACAAATGTTAATATTTAAATAACAAATAACAAAAATCAAATAACAAGTAAACCTCAAAATGCAATCACCTAAACACCAAATACTTGCATAGTTTGATATTTTCGTTTTTGAGATTTATTTGATTTTTGTTATTTGGAGTTTATAGACAAACACTAATTATCATGAAAAATCTAATTTTGCATAAAATATAAGTGAAAGCCTGTTCGTTATAAACAGGCACTAATTGGTTTGTTCACTTATGGCTAAATAGCTCAGCTTGAGTGATAGCTTAAAAGCATAATTTATAAGATGAGCAAACCACAAGGTAAGTTTAAAACAAACTACGAAACGAAACGAAAAATATGGATGATTTTTCTGATTTTCGTATTAATTTTTGCCTGCATCTCCTATTCAAGTTACCAAAGTTTTTCAACGCTTACCAAGTCCATTAAACGGCTAAGTAGGCCTAACGAAAAAATGGAACTTATTAATGAAACCTTTCGAGAAATTTTCGAAGCCGAAAATCATATTCAGGCGTTTATACTAACAGGCGACACATTATTGGAGAAGAAATACCTGCTACAAATAGAGTCTGCTAGGTATAAAATGAGCGAGCTTAGGGCAATGCTTAGCAATGACAGCACTCAGGCAAAAAGAGTTGACTCGCTTCAAACTTTGTTTGAAACCAAACTTCAATACCTTCGGGCATTCTTAAAGTTAAAAAACAAAAAGCAAATGTCTGTGTTTACCAGCCAAGCATTGGCACGTATTAAAAATCAGCTCAACGATTCCTCTCTTTTAGAACTACAAATGCGAAGAGGAGAGTTTTTAAAAGGATACTTTTTGCCGGTAGAAAGTGAAGAAATAGTGATAACTCCTGACCAATACAAGGGGCTTAATGGATTTATTAGAAAAATTTTTGGAGGAGATAAAACAGTTATAGATACAATTATGACGACCAAAGAAGAACTTTTTTTTACTAAAGAGATTAGAGTTGATACGAGCATTTTAAAAGATTACTCACCCGACTCTACGCTGGTGCAGGTTCAAAGAATTTTAAATCAAACTATTAAAAAAGAAAAAAGAATGCAGCAGCAACTTACACAAAAAGAGTTAGCATTGCTGCACCAGGATCAGGTATTTATTTTTAGTATTAGGGCCATTATAGATCAACTTAGAAAAGAAGAAAAAGAAGAATCGGCACAGAGTAATCAATATGCCAGAGAAATAGCCACCAGAGCCACCCACTTTATATTACTTGCAGGGCTGGCTGGATTTTTTATGAGCAGTGTGTTTCTTTTTTTTATCCTTAGAGACATTACCCGATCTTATTACTACCGCAAACAATTGGAAAAAGAAAAAATTTATGTAGAAAAATTGGCACGGATAAAAGAAGAGTTTCTTTCTAATATGAGCCACGAAATAAGAACTCCTTTGCAAAGCATACAAGGTTTTTCTGAACTAATTGGGCAAACTCAGCTAACTTTTAAACAACAAGAGTTTATGAGTGGCATTAATTATTCAAATACTTTTTTATCAGCATTGGTAACTGATATTTTAGACCAGGCTAAAATTAAAGCCGGAAAACTGAAACTTAACGCCCAACCATTTGATTTAAGAGCCATGGTAAAGGAAATGAAAATACTCTTTTTGCCTTTGGCAAACAAAAAAAATATTTCTTTTCAAGCTTCGCTTACCGGAGACCTTAAAAACTTTTGGCTTGTTGGCGATGCCCTTCAAATGAAACGGATATTTACCAACTTGTTGAGCAATGCCGTTAAATTTACAGAAAAAGGAAAAGTTACCCTAACCGTATCTGCCACTCAGTTATCAAGATTAGTAAAGTTGGAGATAATTGTTAATGATACAGGCGTTGGCATTCCTCAAAAAGCACAACTATCTATTTTTGATGAGTTTACTCAAAATACGTTTTCTTTAGATAAAACTGGGGGTACAGGTCTTGGTCTTTCTATTACAAAAAGCCTAGTTGAAGCAATGGGAGGAAATATTTTAGTTAAAAGCAAGCCTGAGTTTGGCTCAACTTTTACCGTAATGCTCGAGTTGCCCTTGGCAGAGCCAAACATAAACGAGCCTGTTACTAAAAGCTTTAAACCAGAAGAGCAACTACTAAAAGCTACCATTATGGTAGTTGAGGACGATGAATGGAATGCTAAATTATTAGAAGAAATTTTGATTAAAAATGTGGAGAATGTAGAAGTTTTTAAAAATGCAGCAGATGCACTAACCTTTCTAAAAGAGGCACACCAATTGGTTGATCTAATATTTACAGATATTAAAATGCCCGGGATGGACGGCAGTGCTTTCCTAAAAAAAGTACGATTAATGAAAATAAAAATACCCGTAGTAGCACTTACAGCACATATTCAGCCTCAAAAATTAAAGGTACTGCTTAACGAAGGCTTTGATCAAGTGTGTACTAAACCTTATAAAACGGCTGATATTCAGAAAATTTTAGCTTTCAAGTTTAAATCAGCTAAAGTAATTAAACCCAAACCCACTGTTTTAGATAATAATAAACCCTCATTAATTAAAGAGGATATGGGTAAAGCTTACTTATTTGACTTTTCGATTATTCGAAAATTTGCTGGAGAACACGAAGATGTTTTTCAAAAAATGCTGGCAGACTTAATTATAAATAACCAAAGGCAAGTGAGTGAATTTGGCAAATTATTGGCTAGTAATTCTAGTAGTTCTATTAATAACCTAGCAGATTTAAGCCACCAAATTAAAACTACCTACGATTACCTTGGGCTTTATACGGTTAGCGAAACGTTGGGCAGTATAGAATTATACCATCAATTGGATAATACAGAGCAAGCGATTGCTTGTGCGCAAAAACTCTACCCCGAACTGCAGGTTATTCTTAAAAAACTCAAAACCGCCTGCGCTAATAAGGAACTGTAGAGAAATAATTCATCTCATCTCATCTCATCGTTTTGGCTTTTCCTTTGCACCTTAATTATACAGGCTAAGCTTCAATTTTATACTTAGCAATTTTATGGTATAATGTTTTCCGGTCTATGTTTAGCATTTTTGCAGTTTTACTTTTATTGTATTTGGTTTCTATAAGAAGTTTTAAGATAAGCGCTTTTTCTTGTTGTTCCTTAATGGCTTTTAAATCTGTAGTAATACTTTCTTCTTTAGTGTCTGCGAGGGGAGTGTCTATCTCTTCAAAATTATTTTCTTGCCTAAGTTCGTAGGGCAACTGATTTATGGTAAGCACAGTTTTTGTACTTAAAAGCACTCCTCTCTTAATTACATTTTTTAACTCTCTCAGGTTGCCGGGCCAACTATACTTTTTCATTGCAGTTAAGGCATTATCATCTATCTCATTTATGTGTTTTTCTAGCTCAGCACAAGCTTGCGAAAGAAAAAGAGCTATGTATTCCGGAAAGTCCTCTATTCTTTCTCTAAGTGGTGGAATTTCCAGTTCAAATTCATTTAGTCTATGATACAAATCTGCACGAAAATGACCCTTATTTACCGCATTTTTTAAATTCTCGTTTGTAGCAACTATTATCCTCACATCTACAAAAACATCGTTATTGCTCCCAATTCTGCGAATACTTCGTTCCTGAATTACCCTAAGAAGCTGTACCTGCACATCATACGGGAGATTTCCTACTTCATCTAAAAAAATAGTACCCTTATCTACCAATTCAAAATAGCCCATTTTGTCTTGAGTGGCTCCTGTAAAGGCTCCTTTTGTATGACCAAATAATTCGCTGGCAGCCAACTCCTTTGAAAAAACGCCACAATCTACGGCAATAAATGGTTCGTTTGCACGCTTACTTTTTTGGTGAATCATTTTGGCAGCATACTCTTTACCGGTACCGCTTTCGCCCAAAATAAGTACCGTCATTTTGGTAGGTGCTACCAGTTGTAAGTGTTGCCAAAAAGTACTAGAAGCTGTACTGCTCCCAATTACATAATCTGTTTTTTGCGCCTCTTTTTTTGCGCTGTTTTTAGATGTTGAACTTTTTGCTTCCAGTGCCTTTTTAATAATAATAAGCAATTCATCTGGCACAACCGGTTTGGTTACAAACTCATAAGCGCCTAGCTTAATGGAGGTTACAGCGGTTCGGATATCGGAATAATTAGTAATAAGAATGACCGGAAGGTCAGGCTTGTCCTTTTTAATACACTTAATTAGCTCTAAACCATCCATATCGGGCAACTTAAAATCAGTAAGTACCAAATCGAATGGCTTACTTTTAAAAATTGATAATGCAGACTTAGATGAAAAGGCCGTATTTACCTGATAATTATTACGGCTCAAAAAGGAGGAGAGCATAGAGTTAAATGAAGGGTCATCATCTACTAGCAATATTTTTATCATCATAGCATCTTAAATTCCCTACTGATTTTACCCTCCGTTAGAAATAAAGTGCTTAGATGCAAGGCAGAATCGACAAGGCAGGCTGGTTGCCTTTTTGTTGATTATAACGGAAGCAGATAAGTGCTTTAATCTAACCCAAGGGGGCACAAGCAATTAATAGAGGTGTCCTTAGGTCAAATATAAAAAAAAAGCTCCCACTAGTGGGAGCTTTTAGCATGATTTAATTAATAGAGGATAGACCTAGAGCTAACTTGGCTACTATTGTTCTGCCTCTTTTTTGCCCGCATACTGGCCAGATGAGTCGTAATAAATAGCCCATTTTGTGCCATCTATTTCTATTACAAACTCGTAGTGTAAAATGTCGGATAATACCAACTTATACACTTCTGATACATTTCCTGCCTCGTATTCACTCTCGGCTAATGCATTTTGAACAACTTCAGGCACATCGGCCATCGTTATTTTTTCTTTCGACTCTTGCAAATTTTCTGCCGTTGCTTTTGCGTCATTAGCAAAAGATGATACAGTAACCAGCATAGCTAAAATCAATGACATCATTACTTTTTTCATAATTGTAAACGTTTAAATGGTTTAAGAATAATTTGTTTATATAATTATACTTAATACAAACTCGTGCCAATTATAATTAAACAACATATCTATTTGATTATCAATTACTTAATTAAAAATAGGTTATCTTGCCAATAAGGCCGAAGTGTAGTAGTAGTATGCAAACTGTGTATGTTTTACCCAATTTAGGCGTTACCACATTAGCCTGCCGATTATAGCGTCAGGCTTTAATTGGTTAGGGCGTAGTCTTTTTTTTTAAGAGTTCGTGATTGCTTCGAAGTTCATAAGGTTGCTCAAAAAATGCACTATTTGCCATTTGCCCTCTCAAAACAGATTTACCCTGTATTACATTTTTTGTATCTATTCAGCCAATATAGTGTCCTTTTTAGCCACTAAGACACCAAGGCTCAAAGTTCTACGAAATAGTTTGCATTTTTAGTACTGATTTAGTGGTTCTTAGAGTCTTGTAGCCTTTGTGGCCACGTTTTTTTGGCTGAATAGATACCATTTTTTTAATACATTCTATTTTAATCATTGTTAATTAAGATTAATTGGTCTTATTTTGCAAATAATGAAATCGAGTGCTTCAATCGCTTTATTGGTTCTCTATGTAACCTATTTAAGTAAGGGTTTACTGCCTTATCTTGAGTACCAGCTAAACTATGAATATATTTCTCAAGAGTTATGTATTAACCTTGACGATGACCTATCATCATGTAAGGGGCAATGTTACCTAAACTCGCAGCTTAAGCTTTTTGTAGGAGATCAAAATTCAGAACAAGAAGTTCCATTAGAATCTAGGACTGAAGTGAAGATTATTTCTCATACGATTTCTAATAGTATTGAGCTAAATCATTTATTTGGTCTTATAGATTCAGAATACATACTATTAAACACCCGTTTGAGGTATGATGTTATCCTTGAATTAGTAACACCTCCGCCCAAGCAATTAGGCTAACCCTAGCTTATGCATTAAAAAAATAGAATTCTTAGTTTTTAGACGCACACTATATATAGTATGCACTTTAATGAATTGTTCAATTTTGCTCGTTTAATAACGGCAGCAATAACTAATTCTATCCATTGCTTTATTGCATAATCTACCTTAATTCTAGTTTTATTATACGGTCACCCGAGTAACATTGTAGTGTTAAATCTACGTTGAAAAGGCATCCTATAGTTCCTCAAGGAGTTATTTTACCAGTCTCCCCGCCAGATGGTGGGGGAAAAGATGGGGTGTTAAAAGAACTCTATTTCGACCGTATTGATCGTTTTTTTATAGCCATTATAGGGTATTAAACCTGCAATTAAATAAAGCTAGAAATCAAATACTAAACTAAAATCTATACTAGATTTTTACACCTAATTTTTTTTATGGAAGAGATAACCCCTTCCTTATATTTTATACCAAAATGAACAAATTATACTTTTTAATAATAGCAACATTGAGTCTTTACTTACCATTAGACTCCTTTGCTCAACAACAAATTACAGCTCGAATTGTTGATGCACAAACTGATGAGCCAATTCCAGGAGCGGCAATTATATTTGAAGGAACTGCAGAAGGAGTAGTTTCAAATAATCAAGGAATTTTTATTTTGAAAAAAAATGATGCCTTTACAATGCTCCAAATATCGTTTGTTGGCTACGAAACTGTTAGCATTTCTTCAACCGATGTTCCATCAATCATAAAACTAACTCAATCAGTTACCAGCCTTAATCAAATTGTAGTTACTGGTAATAGAGGAGGCCAAGAAAGAAAAGATGTGCCCGTTGCAATTTCAACCATTTCGTCTTTAGTAATGGCTGAAACTAAGCCCACTAAATTGGATCAGGTATTAAACAAGATAAGCGGTGTTTATATGGCCGATCTAGGTAATGAACAGCATATGATGGCTATTCGCCAACCAATATCAACGAAGGGCTTGTTTTTGTACCTAGAGGATGGTATTCCCATTAGAGTAGCAGGTGTTTTTAATCATAATGCCTTATTAGAAATGAATATGGCCGCTATCAGTAAAATAGAGGTAATTCGAGGTCCGGCTTCATCAATGTATGGTAGCGAAGCTATTGGTGGTGCCATAAATTTTATAACGCAAAATCCTACAGCAACTCCAAACGTAAGGGTTGGTGTACAAGGAAACAATATTGGATACCAAAGAATGGATTTATCATTATCTAATACAAAAGGAAAAGTAGGTGCCTATGTATCAGGTTATTATGCCCGAAGTAGAGATGGGATTCGAGATTTCAGTGATTTTGATAAATTGGCTTTAACTGCAAAGTTAAATTACACCATTAATGACAATACAAAATGGAGTAATTCGCTAACCTATATAGATTATGTATCAGATATGTCAGGCAGTTTAGATAGTGCAAACTATTATGGCGAAGAATATTCATCAGTTAATACGTTTACAAATAGAGATGTAAATGCATTAAGGTTTAAATCGCAATTACAGCATTTTTGGAACAAAAACAGCGAAACTAAAGCCATTTTTATTTACCGAAAAAATTCAATTGCTCAGTTGCCCTCCTACAGAATTAAAGACGATTATTCTCCTTGGGGAAACCCAGGAGGAAACAGAAACCTTGCACATGGTGAAAGCAATGAAAATGCTTTTAATAGTTATAGTACAATTATTCAACATCAGCAAAATTTTGATTTTCTAAATAGTTCAGTTACCGCTGGTTTTAGTTTGGATTATAGCCCCAATACGTATAAAGCTAATTATATAAGTATCAACAAAACAGATGATGGCATTTATGATTCTTACACTAATCATGCCGACTCTATGCTTACCGATTATGAAGTAGATTTGACAAATGTGGCTGGTTATATTCGAGCGGATATCTCACCTGTTAACAGACTTAAGCTTATTGCTGCTGTACGCTATGATGGATTTAATTATGACTATCGAAATAACTTAGGTGCTAGTGCTTTTTCAGGTGCACCCGATTCAAAAGATAAATTTCATGCAATTACACCCAAACTAGGAGCCACGTACGATTTTGGAAAAAACTCGGGTATGTATGCCAATTATAGTATTGGGTTTGCCCCACCACAAGTAGGCGAGCTGTACAGAGGAGTAAAAGTGCCCACATTAGATCCTGCAGATTATACCAATACTGAAATTGGCGGGTGGGTAAGCTTATTAAAAAATATGGCATATATAGATGTGGCCGTTTACCAAATGAATGGTAAGAATGAAATTATTCAAGTGCTTATGCCTGATGGCTCTCTTGAGAACCAAAATGCTGGAGAAACCGAGCATAAAGGAATAGAATATGGTTTAACGATAAAACCTTTACGAGATTTTGTGTTTAGGTTTAATGGTTCTAATGCCAGCCATACTTTTACTAATTATGTAGAAAACGGCAACGATTATTCTGATAATGAGATGGCACAAGCACCAAGTTTTATTGCAAATTCTGAAATAATTTATAAACCAAAATTTATTACTGGGTTTAGAATATCACTTGAGTGGCAACATATTGATGGATATTTTATGGATGCAGCAAATACAAAGGAATATAGAGGGCATGACCTACTCAATGTTAGAGTTGGTTATAACCTAAAAGGGTTTGAGGTTTGGACTAACGTGCTAAATGCAACCAACCAAAAGTATTCTACCAGAGCAAGTGCTTCATCTTGGGGTACAAGCTATAGCCCTGGCGATCCAATTAATGTTAATATTGGTGTAGCTTATACTTTTACAGGGGTTAATAAATAATTTATTACACATTGGTAATGCCTTTTTTGGGTATTGCCAATGTGTATATTTAACTACTACAATTAATGAAACATATATTTTTTTGCATCATTGGGGTATTCGGGATTGCTTGTTCGGTTAATAAAAATGATAAGATTGGGTATGTTGAACCTGTAATACTATCAGATTCAACTAAATTTTCTCAAGCAGTATTTTTAACTAAAGATAATTATGACAATCCTGTAATTGTTTGGTCATCGGCTGATACTGATTCGGGGCAATATGTATTAAATTTTAGACAATTTGATAAGCAACAAGAAACTTTTGGTGAGATACAAAAGATTCAGAAAACAAAAGGGATGCAAGCCCACCACGAAAGTATGGCTAAAATTGCTATAAAACACAATGGGGATATTATTGCAATTTATAGAAGAGAAAACAAGGCCAGTAAAAGACGATTTGCCGGAGATTTATTTTATGTAGAATCTACTGATAATGGGGCTACTTGGAGTGATGAAAGCAAATTTGTGACTGATACTACTTCGGCTAGCCAAAGCTTTTACGATTTAGCACGCTTAGTAAATGGAGAAATTGGTGTAACCTGGCTTGATTCTCGAAAATTAGAAAAAGACGAAGGCAGTTCAATATTTTTTAAGCAAACAAGTCACTTTGGAGGATTTAGAGAAGAAGTGGCTGTGCAAGGAAGCACTTGCCAATGTTGCAGAACGGAGCTTCAAGTGGATAAGCATGGAAAACTTAACATTGCTTTTAGAGATATTATAAATGACTCAATTAGAGATATGGTTTATGTTTATTCTGAAGATAATGGAAACACTTTTTCTAAAGGAAAACGTATAAGTGCAGATAATTGGATGATAAGAGGGTGCCCTCATACGGGGCCTACAATTGCAACTAATGATACTCAAAGAGCTACTGCCTGGTTTACAATGGGCGGTGGTAAAGGAGTGTATTTTACGGTAGGTGCTAGTTCTAATAATACCTCACCAACGAGAACACTTATTGATAAAAATGCAACCCACCCTCAAATGATTTGGGCAAAAAACTATTTTTATTTAACGTATGAGCTTCGTTTAAACAATAATAAGGGCGAGGCTTATAGACAGGTAGTTATTACTAAAATTGATGAGAACGGAAAGGTGAATGAAACTATAAATGTAAGTGAACTTGGCATCGATAGTCAAATGCCTGTTATTGCTCAAGTTGATGATAGTTCATTAATGGTTGCATGGGTAGAGCAAAGAATCAAACATAAATCAGTAATAAAAGCAACATTAATTTTATTAGAATAAAACCTAAACTGAGGGCGTAAACTAAACTATTTTCGAGTTTAGTTTACGCCCTTTACTTTCACTTGAAAAGCCATGCCCTTCTTAGAAGGGTTTACTCTGTTACCAGATTAAAAGCACCTTGTATAAGTACTTTATTCTGTTTTGGAAGGTCTTTGCTCGCTTTAATCTCCACAAGGTTGTTGGTTGTTTTTCCAATTTGCACTTCTTGTTGATTAAAATAATAATTACCCTCTTTTTGTTCGGTTAAAACAAGAATGTAGTTTTTACTACCCACATTTATTACTGCGGTTTCGGGTAAGGCATACACTTTATCACTTTTTATTTCTATCTGAGCCTCAATATACATACCGGGTAAAAATGTACTGGATTCATCTTCGTTTTTTAAATGGCCGTGTATTTCAACAATTCTGCTTTCGCCTGCTATTTTTTTGCCAACTAGATGTACTTCCGCTTCATATATTATACCCCCATTGGCTGGTATTTTAAAAATTATGGGCTGCCCTTCTTTAATTTTTTGCACATCCTTTTCGAATACTTTTAGCTCTAGGTGAATATGTCCAGTATTTATAATTTCAAAAGCTTCGGTAGAAGGCGTAAGAAGGGTGCCTTTGCGGGCATCTACTTTGGTAATAAACCCACTTATGGGAGCGTATAGCGTAATAATAGAGGTTAGATTAGACGCTGATATTTTACGAGGGTTTATATTCATCATCTCTAGTTTTTTGCCCAATGCTTTATAGCCAATAAGGGTAACCTTATAGTCCGATTCAGCCTTCATAAAGCTCTTGTTGGAAGCAATTTTTTCAGAGTTAAGTGTTTTTTGCCGTTCGTAATCTGCTTTTAAATAGGCCAATTTACTTTGGGCTTCTAAGTACGCTTGTTGCATCTCTAGGTACTCTGGGTTTTCGAGCGTTAAAACAGCCTGCCCTTTTTTTACTTTATCACCCGGCAATAAACTAATTTTTTTTACATACCCTGCATAAAAAGTACTCACCGTGGCTTTGCCTTCTGGGGGTACATCTATCGCTCCATTGGAGGTTACATAAACAGGAAAATCAACTTGCTGTATCGTTCCGAGTTGCATACCCGAAGATTCAAACTGTGCGGCACTAAGTACCACTTGGTTGTTGGTTACAACTAATTCTTCCGTTTCTACATTTTTAGAATCGCCTGAATTGCAAGAAGTAATGATGGAAACCATAACCAAACCAACAAGTAGTTTAAGCCTGAATTTACGGTGCATATACTGTTTTTTCATAATTCTATTGGGTTAAATAATTAATTTCAAGTACTGTTTGATTGTAATTATTTAGGTTTTTTAAATAGGCCATTTCAATTGAAATAGCATTTTCGAGGGCTAATAAATACTGTACAAAGTCTATTTCGCCATCTTGATACCCTCTACTGGAGGTATGAATTAGTTCAGAAGCCAACGTTTTTCCACTTTGATGGTACACAGTGATGGCTTCGTTATACTTGGCTAAATCAGATAAAAGCTGATGATAGTTGGACTTTAGTTGATTTCTATAATTGAGGGCGTCACTTTCTATAATTGAGCGGTTAATTTTAGCGGCATTTATCTCAGATTTTTGAGCACCAAAGAATAACGGAATGCCGATTCCAGCCTCAAAACCTTGGTATATTTGTGCATTATCACCTGTATTGGATCCTTGAAAATAAGAAAGTCGAAGATCGGGGAGTAGCCTGTTTTTTGCCACAGCAAGTGATTTGTCTTGCAATTCAATGGCATTAGTATAATAAAGCAATCCCGGATGATTTAATGTGTCTATTGAATTGATTGCAAGTTTTTCTAATCCAGCATCTGAAATAATAAAAGTGCTGTCAACCTGCATCCATTTGTTTAGCTCTAAGTAGGAGCGAACTATACTTTCGTTGGTTTGTTTTAATAAAAGATTGATTTCTTTCTTTTTAGACGATGCGGTCAGTTTTTCTAAGTAATTTGTTTCTCCTAATTCAAATTTTCGAGAAGCAGCATTTACAAAGTGACTAAAAAGACTATCGAGGTACTTATAATTAGCTGCAACTTTTTGCCAGTAGATTATATTATAATAGGCTTTAGAAACCCCTTTTTTTAAGTAGAACTCATCTATTAAATACTTTTGCTGCTCAATCTTGGTTTCTAATTTCTTTACTTTTTTTTGTGAGTTATACACGGTAGGAAACTCAAATGCCTGACTAACGCCCCAAACTTTGAGTGGAAGCCCATTTGGAGCTATATTATTTTCATCATATTGATAATAGGCCTCCGTCATTCCAATATTAAAAGCGGAGGATTCTAATTGCTTTCGTTTATCAACTTGCAGCTTAGCGGCCTTTACACCTTGGTTATTGGCAAGTGCCAAATCAATGGCTTGGGCTAGGTTTAAAGGGGTAGTAGATTGCCCATTTGATGCAAAAGGAAGTATGATAATTAATAAACCTAAGGCACTCCTTTTTTTAAGGCCTTTTAATTTTGGCAGGTTAGATTCGAACATTGCGTAAAGCACAGGCAACACAAGCATTGTTAGCAAAGTAGCCGTTATTAACCCCCCAATAACAACGGTGGCCAATGGGCGTTGTACTTCGGCACCTGCCGAAGTTGATATGGCCATAGGCAGAAACCCAAGTGCTGCGGCACCTGCTGTTAACAACACAGGCCGTAAACGCTCCTTGGTGCCCGTAATAATGCGTTCATTTATACTTTTAAATCCTTTGGTTTTTAGCTCTTTAAAATGCTCTATAAGTACAATGCCATTAAGTACCGCAATGCCAAATAATGCGATAAACCCAACGCCTGCAGAAATACTAAAAGGAAGATCTCGGATGTAAAGAAAAAATACACCACCCACAGCTGAAAGTGGAATGGCCGTGTAAATCAATAAGGCATCTTTTACCGAACCAAAGGCAAAGTATAAGAGTACAAAAATGAGTAAAAGTGCGATGGGTACCGCAATCATCAATCGTTGGCGGGCACTATTTAGATTCTCGAATTGGCCGCCATACGTAATGCTATACCCTGAGGGCAATGTTAATTTTGCCTCAAGTATGTTTTGTACATCCTTTACTACCGACTCTAAATCTCGATTTCGCACATTTACACCTACTACGATTCTACGCTTGGTATCGTCTCTCGATATTTTTGCGGGTCCTTTGGTGTAAGATATGGTTGCAAGCTCCCGCAGAGGTAAGTAGGCTCCATTAGGTAGCAAAATAGTCGATTCTTCTAAATTATGAATGTTCTTCCGGTATTTATCATCGTAGCGAATAACCAAATCAAACTGTTTTTCGCCTTCAAACACTTTGCCTGCTGGCAAGCCTGCAAACCCCATACTTATTATTTTATTAAGGTCGCTTACATTTAAGCCGTACTTGGCTATTTTCTTACGGTTATACACCACACTCATTTGAGGCAATCCGCTCACTTTTTCCACAATAACATCAGCTGCACCCGGAATGTTTTCTATGAGCTTTTCAATTTCTAATGCTTTTTGATTTAAGACTTCTAAATTTTCGCCAAATACTTTTATAGCCAAATCTGCTCTAACACCAGTAATAAGCTCATTAAAACGCATTTCGATGGGCTGTGTAAATTCGTAATCAATGCCCGGTATTTCTTGCAATGCCTCTTTAAAATGATCGGCCAGCTCATCTTTGGTTTCTGCGGTAGTCCATTCGCCTTTAGGCTTAAGGGTAATAATTACATCACTTTCTTCCATCGACATAGGGTCGGTAGGCACTTCGGCAGCTCCAATTCTGGTAACTACATCTTTTACCTCCGGAAATCGTTTTAATATTTGCTCAATGCGGGTAGTAGTTTCAACTGTTTTTTGCAGCGATGTGCCGGTTTTAAGCACTGGCTGAATCACAAAATCACCTTCATCCAAGGTAGGCACAAATTCGCCACCCATCTTACTAAACACAATTCCTGTAGCAACTAGTAGTACTAATGCACTACCGATAATGATCCTTTTACTGTTTAATGCCCACGTAATAGAAGGTTCGTATAATTTCTCTAACCAATTCATTAATCGTTTAGAAATCGTTCTTTTTGTAGGGTCAGTAGGAGTGATGAATAAGGAGGAAACCACCGGTACATAGGTAAAACCTAAAATCATTGTGCCTGTAAGGGCAAATGAAAACACCAATGCCATAGGCTTAAACATTTTGCCTTCAACCCCTGTTAAGGATAAAATTGGGATAAATACCAAAATGATAATTATTTGCCCAAACACAGCCGAACGCATCATTTTTGTAGTTCCTTCAAAGGTTACTTTATCAATAAAATCTTGTCTTTCAGCTTTGGGTAAACCAAGTATTTTAGTTCTATCAGCCGTAATTTTAAAGGCAATAAATTCTACAATAATAACTGCACCGTCAATGATAATCCCAAAATCGATGGCGCCTAAGCTCATGAGGTTGGCATCAACACCTGTAAAATACATTAAGGATATGGCAAAAAGGAGGGAAATTGGGATAACCGAGGCAACTACCAAACCTGACCGAATATTGCCGAGCAGGAGTACTACAATGAAAATTACAATGAGAAAACCTGAAATTAAGTTTTCGGTAATCGTCATCGTAGTTTTTTCAATAAGTTCATTTCGATCTAAAAAACCATTGATAAAAATACCGGGAGGGAGGGTTTTTTGAATTTCATCTACCCGAGCTCTTACTCTATTAATAGTGGCTTTCGAATTGGCATCTTTTAGCATCATTACTTGCCCCAGCACTTTTTCTCCCTCTCCATTGGCCGTAATTGCCCCAAAACGTGTGGCGTGGCCAAAGCCTACTTTTGCTACATCTCTAATATAAATGGGCGTGCCTTCGCGTGTGGTAACAACAATGTTTTCAATATCTTCTAATGATTTTACAAGCCCCTCGCCTCGAATAAAATAGCTTTCGTTAATTTTTTCAATATAGCCACCACCTGTAACGCCATTATTCTTTTCAAGTGCTTCATATACTTCAGAAATCGAAATTTGAATGGCTCTCAACTGCTCTGGGTCGATGCTTACTTCATATTGTTTTAATTTTCCTCCCCAAGTATTTACTTCTACAACACCTTTAATGCCAGATAGTTGTCTTCGTACTACCCAGTCTTGTATGGTACGCAAATCTGTAATGGAATAGCTGTCTTTATATTCAGGCTTTACATCAAGTATGTATTGATAAATTTCGCCTAAACCTGTTGAAACTGGGCCCATAAAAGGAGATCCAAACCCTTTGGGTATATTTTCTTCGGCACTTTTTATTTTTTCAGCAATTAATTGCCGTGGCAGGTAGGTGCCCATATCATCCTCAAACACAATGGTAACAACCGAGAGGCCAAATTTTGAAACCGAACGAATCTCTATAACACCCGGTAGATTGGCCATTTCTAGCTCAACAGGGTAGGTAAGGTATTTTTCAACATCTTCGGTGGCTAGGTTGCGAGAGGTGGTAATAACCTGCACCTGATTATTGGTAATATCAGGTACTGCCCCAATGGGCAGTTGGGTTAGGGAGTAAATTCCGAGCCCTATAATTCCTAAAGTAAATAAAAACACAATCAGTTTGTGCTGAATGCTGTATCCAATAATCCGTTCTAACATATCAAACTGCTTTTATACATTGCAAAAGTAATTTTGTCCTTTATCATAATTCACTTTTAAATCTTAAGATATGCTTAAGATTTGTATCAGTTGCTAGGAATTTAGGTTAGGAGGAAAAGTAAGGGTTACTGTTGTGCCGTGGTTTACTTTGCTTTTAATGCTAATTATAATGCCCATCGATTCGCACGCTTTTTTTACTATGGAAAGGCCTAGGCCGTCTCCTTTGGCTGTTTTATGAGAGGAGGACTTTGCTCTAAAAAATGGGTTGAAAATTTTATCTAAGTGCTCCCCAGAAATGCCAACTCCTTGGTCTGCAATTAAGCAAATTACCGAAGAGGCTTTTTTACTAAATGAGACGTTTATGCCAGTGCCATTTTTAGAATATTTAATGGCGTTAGAAATTAAATTATCAAAAATTAAATCAATGTAATATGGGTTGCTTTCAAGTTTAATATCTGCTTCAGTATCTACATTAATGATTAGCTCTTGCTCCTTAATTATATGCTTGTACCGCTCTAATACAGTATCGATAATGGCCACAGGCTCAATGGGTTGTTGTTTCGCTAATTTGATTTCGTTATCTACTCTGGCCAACATTAATAATTGGTCTACCGTGGCAGACATACGCGCAATCTCCTTAATACTGTATTCAATTTTTTCTTTGTATTCTGCTTCGGTGCGTGGTTTTCGTATCAGCACTTCTAGTGTGCCTGTTAAAACAGCCAGTGGTGTTCTTAATTCGTGCGAAGCATCGGAGGTAAATTGTTTTTCGCGTTCAAATGCTTCTTGTATTCGCTCTAATAGTTCGTTAATGGAGGAGGTTAGGGTGTAGAGTTCATCTTTGTTTTGGGGCAACTCTATGCGTTCGTTAAGGCTATTTTTAGTAATATCGTTGGCCGTATCTGTAATTTTTTTGATAGGTTTTATACTTCGGCCTGCTAAGTAGCGCGCTACTCCAAACAATACAAATAGCACCAAGGGGTACAGTAATAGCAATACATTTTTTAAATTTTTGATAACCATTTCAGCCTCTTCAGTGGAAACGGCAGCCAGCATAAAACCCTTAGTTACGCCTTTTTCTACTATGGGTATTTGAATTTGCCTTACAGGGATGCCTTTAATATGGGTGTTAAACTGTTTATTATGGTTGCCCTTCTCAAAAATTAAATTGGCATCTTTTAAGTTGGGCGATTTATCCATAAAAAGCCCCTTGAGGCTTACAAGCTGAATAAAAACAGGATGAAATTGAACCTCACGATGCTCTCTTTCCGTCCACTCTAAAATGTTAGCAAAATGTACGCTATCATTATGAATAATGAGTTCGTCTGTGTGTTTATTGGCTTCAAATTCAAGGTTTTTATCTAAATTATAAAATACAGTGGTTTTAACAATAAGCACTATAATAACGAATACTGCGGCTATCATTATGGCCGTAGCCACTACATAATTAAGCGCAATTCGGTTTTTAAATGATATACTCATAGCTCCTTGGCAATGTAGCCCACTCCTCGCACTGTTTGAATAAAATCGTCCTCTTTTTGCAAGTTTAGCTTTTTTCTAAGTGCATTAATATATACATCAATTACACCTGTGTTATACTCAAAATGAATATCCCACACATCTTTAATAATATCAATTCTGGTGCAAATACTTCCTTGGTTTTGAATGAGGTAGGTTAATAAGTCAAACTCTTTTTGTGTAAGAATTATCTCTTTTTTGTTTTTGAACACTTGCCGGCTACCTAAATTTATATGTATCGAATTAAGCATCAACAATTCATTTTTAGCTGTTTTAGGCCGTAATTGCACCTTTATCCGCTCTAATATTTCTTCAAAATGAAAGGGTTTTTTAACATAATCATTTGCTCCTTGCTTTAGGGCAGTAATGGTTTCTTGCAGGGTGTCTTTGGCTGTTAAAAAAATGATGGGTGTTATTGTATTTTGGGCTCTAAATTTTATGGTAATCTCCAATCCACTTAATTCAGGCACTATCCAATCAAGTAGTAAAAGGTCGTAATTATTGTTTAAGGCTAAATCAAGGCCGGTTTTGCCGTTGTCGGCAAGGTCAACTTCATACGATTCTTCTTCCAGTCCTTGTTTTAAAAAGTTGGCAATTCCAGGCTCATCTTCTACAATAAGTAATCGCATATTACAAAAATCAAGAAATTATAGCAGATTGAATCAAATCTAGTCTTAAGATTAGCTTAAAATAATTGATTCTTCGATTTGATTACTTTGTTTTTTTACGACCATCGGCATATTTGGCAAATCGTCCTTTGTCTTTGGCATTTACACGGTTTTCGTTATGGCCTATAAAAGGTATAGAATAACTGAATAGGAAGACTTTGCAATAACTTTTGCGCCAGTTTTGGTAGGTCTATCAGTTAGATTCCAAAATGAAATCGTTAACTTAGTAGCAAAAAATAATTATGGATATACAGACAAGGAAACTGAACTTTATACAAGAAATATTGGCAGTAAGGAATGAAAACCTTATTTCAAAATTGGAATCTTTGCTCAAAAAAGAAAGATTAAAAGAGGAAGTTATAGGGTTTACAGCAGAAGGAAAGCCTATTGCCAAAGAAGCTTATATCCATGATATTGATGAAGCTAGACTACAAATGAAAGAGGGTAAATATCTTAGTCAAGAAGAGCTAGAAAAACAATCTGAAAATTGGTAGCAAAGAAATTAAAAGTGAATTGGACGACTAAGGCAGCTCACTCACTTGAAAATCATTACCAACGAATAAAAGAGGGGTCTCCTCAAAGTGCAGATAGAGTCAGGAAAGGAATATTTAAAGCCACGAATTCGTTATCAACTCATCCAAGAAAATATCAAATAGATGAGTATTATCCAAAAGAATTAGGGGAGGTTAGGAGATTTTTTAGGTGGAGTTATCGAATCGTGTATGAAGTTAAAGAGAATGTGATTGATATTTTAAATGTAATCCACACAAGCCAAGAACCCTTTACCGAGTAATCTCCACGAATAAATAGAAGAATAAATAAATGAGGATAAGAGCTATTCTCTCACTTCAATTTTTCCATCGGCATATTTGGCAAATCGTCCTTTGTCTTTGGCATTTACATGATCGTGGGTAGGCCACGGCCAGCCAC
>JALSJD010000015.1 GCA_026989535.1 Cyclobacteriaceae bacterium | reverse complement strand
GATTACAAACAACACATCATTGGCTTTTACTTTATCGCCAATTTTTACCAAAACTTTGCTTAAACGACCTTGGAGTGGTGCTCCAACCTGATTAGTTTCGGTTGCTTTCTGATGGGCTACCTTATCCACCACAGCCGTTTCATCTTTAATAGAAAGCGTTCTGGTTTGCCCGTTTAGCTCAAACGAAACTGTACAATTTCCATCATCATCGGGGGTGGATTTGTACAAAAATTTAATCATTAACACTTTCCCCTTGCCAATAGGCACCATTATATCTTCTCCGGGCTTTAAGCCATAAAAAAATGGAATGGATGGAATAAAACTAATATTGCCATAGGTTTTTCTGCTCTCGTAAAAATCTTTAAATACTTTAGGGTAGAGTTTGTAGGAAATAAAATCCAGTTCCGTTACCTTATCATCAAACTCCTCTTTAAAAGTCTTTATTTCAGCATCAAAATCGATTGGTTTGAGGTGGGCATTAGGTCGATCTGTAAACGGTTTTACATCCTTTAATATAATTTTCTGAAGTTTTTTAGGAAAACCACCGTGTGGTTGCCCCAACTCGCCTTTAAAAAAGCTAACCACAGAATCCGGGAACGATAAATTTTCGCCTCTTTCCATAATATCCTCTTCGGTGAGGCCATTGGCGGTCATAAATAAAGCCATATCGCCCACTACTTTAGAAGAAGGTGTAACTTTTATAATATTGCCAAACATTTTATTAACGATGGCATAATTCTTTTTAATAGTTTCAAACTGGGTTTCTAAGCCCAAAGCAATAGCTTGTGGGCGCAGGTTAGAATATTGCCCACCCGGTATTTCGTGGTCATATACTTCGGCTGTGCCTGCTTTTAGGCCAGACTCAAACGGGTAATAAATCTCACGCACATCCTCCCAATAATTAGAAAACTCGTTTAAACTTTTAAGATTAAATTGAGGGGCATTAGGCTGATGTTCCAAGGCAGCAACCAAGGAGTTAAAATTAGGTTGTGAAGTAAGCCCCGACATAGATGCTATGGCTACATCTACTACATCTATTCCTGCTTCAATGGCCTTTATGTAGGTAGTGCCTTGCATACTCGAAGTATCGTGGGTATGCAAATGTAGCGGAATATCAACCGCTTTTTTAAGTTCGGTAATTAGCTTGGTAGCGGCATAGGGCTTAAGCAAACCGGCCATATCTTTAATAGCCAAAATATGAGCGCCTTCATCTTCCAGCGTTCGAGCCAAATCGAGGTAATATTGCAAGTTAAACTTGGTATTATTGGGGTCTAAAATATCGCCTGTATAATCAATGGCTACTTCGGCAATGCCCCCGGTTCGTTCACGAACGACCTTAATGCTTACTTTCATTGCCTCCACCCAATTGAGCGAGTCAAAAATCCGAAACACATCATTCCCATTCTCCCACGCTTTCTCAATAAATTTCTCTACGAGGTTATCAGGATAAGCCTTATAGCCCACGGCATTGGAGGCACGAATAAGCATTTGGAGTAAAATATTAGGCACTGCCTCACGGAGTAATTGCAACCTCTTCCACGGGCTTTCGTGTAAAAATCGCATCGATACATCAAAGGTTGCCCCACCCCACACTTCCATCGAAAACACTTGTGGGTGCTCTTTGGCAAAGCTTTCGGCTACATTTAGCATATCTATGGTACGCATACGTGTGGCCAATAATGATTGGTGGGCATCTCTTAACGTAGTATCCGTAAATTGCACCACCGGATTGTTCTTTAACCACTTTGAGAAGCCCTCAGGGCCTAGCTCGGTGAGTAAGTCTTTAGTACCTTTCGGGTGTTTTTCAATGTGATCGGTGCAAGGCACGCTGGGTACTCTAAATGTTTTAGAAGAATCTATCTTTTTAATATCGGGATTGCCATTTACAATTACGTTGGCCAAATAGGTGAGCATTTTGGTGCCTGAATCTTGCCAGCCCGTAATATTAAATAGCTCCGGATGATTGGCAATAAAGTTTACCGTGGCTTCTCCATTATAAAAAGTAGGATTGCCAATTACATTTTCGAGGAATCCCACATTGGTGCGCACTCCTCGTATTCTAAACTCTCGAAGTGCTCTATCTAATCGATAGGCAGCTCCTTTTAAGGTTCTGCCCGAAGCAGATATTTTTACTAAAAGCGAATCGAAGAAAGGCGAAATTTTAGCACCTGTATAACAGTTGCCTGCATCTAATCGAATGCCGAAACCACCTGCACTTCGGTAGGCAATGATGGTTCCATAATCGGGTTTAAAATCACTGCCGGGGTCTTCAGTTGTTATTCGGCACTGTATAGCAAAGCCATTAGTTTTAATATCTTCCTGATTTCTAATAAAAATTTGAGGGTCATCTAAGCGGTAACCTCTCGCAATTTCAATTTGAGACCTTACAATATCAATACCCGTAATCTCTTCGGTAATGGTATGCTCAACTTGTACTCTTGGGTTTACTTCAATAAAATAAATTCGGTTATCGCTATCCACCAAAAATTCAACGGTGCCTACATTATTATAATTTACTTCGCGTGCCAAGCGAAGTGCGTAATCGTATAATTTATCTTTTACATCGGTAGGCAAAGTTGGGCTTGGGGCAATCTCCACCACCTTTTGAAAGCGCCTTTGCACAGAGCAATCACGCTCGTATAAATGCACAATATTGCCGTAATTATCGCCCATTATTTGCACTTCGATATGCTTGGGGTTATCGATGTATTTTTCTAGAAATACCGTATCATCACCAAAGGCATTTTGGGCTTCGTTGCGAGCTTCTTCAAAAAGACCAGCCAAGCTATCGGCATCTTTAATAATACGCATACCTCTACCACCACCACCTGCAGCTGCTTTTAACATAATGGGGTAGCCAATTTTATTGGCTTCTTTTAGGGCAATCTCAGCAGAGGTAAGCTTTACCTTACTATCTTCAATAATGGGCACCTTAGCTCTAATGGCAATTTTTTTAGCGGCCACTTTATCGCCCAACTGCTCCATTACTTCAGGCTCAGGGCCAATAAAAAAGATACTTTCTTCTTTACACCTTCGAGCAAGCTCTACGTTTTCGGAGAGAAACCCATAACCTGGGTGAATCCCATTTACTCCATTTGCTTTTGCCAAGGCAATAAGGCCTTCGATATCTAAATAGGGCTTGAGCGGGTCATTATCATCGCCAATTTGATAAGATTCGTCTGCTTTATACCTATGCAATGAAAACCGATCTTCGTAGGTAAATACGGCAACGGTTCTGATGTTCATTTCAGAGGCAGCTCGAAGCACTCTAATGGCTATTTCACCCCTATTGGCCACTAGAAGTTTGGTGATTTTATTTTTTGTGGGCATATTTTTAAGCAGTTTCTTAATAATAATTGTAAAAATAGAACTTATTGCCTTTTAATCACCCCTATTTTAAATAATTGATACTATTTTTTTAAGCGAGTCAAATTATCCTCTAACCTGAACTATTCATGCTAAGGAACTGTAAAAAAATAACTTGCACAGTTATCCTTATTCTTTTTGCCCCTGGTTGCGTTAAAAAAATCATTGCGTAGTGCTACTATGCGCAAATTTTTTGCCTTATCAGGAACAAAAATAATTTAAGGCTTTTATGCACAACTTATTTTTTTACAGTTCCTAAGGCTGTCCTAATTTAGTTAAAATATCTTTCATTATCAATTCAGCGTGTACTCTCGAATTTTCGATAAACCATTTATTGGTAATTAAGCCACCGCACACCACACCTGCTATGTACACATTAGCCGCACTGGTTTCATTGGTTTCCTCCTTATAAATAGGTGTATGAAATTCATCTTGGTGAAATTGCACGCCTAGCGATTCTAAAAAGGCAAAGTCTGGCTTATAGCCTGTCATTGCCAGCACAAAGTCATTTTTGAGTGAAATTTGCCCATTGGGTGTACGAACTTCCACGGTGCTTTCTGTAATTTTGGTCAGTTCCGAGTTAAAATAAGCTTTAATCTCACCCGATGCTATTCGATTCTCTATATCGGGGCGCACCCAATACTTTACACTCTCTCGTATCTTATCCTCTCGAATAACCATTATTACCTCCGCTCCTTTTCTAAAGGTTTCTAAAGCAACATCAACCGCAGAATTAGCAGCACCAACTACCACAAGTTTTTGTCCAAAATAAGGATGCGGCTCATCGTAATAATGTTTTACTTTGGGCAAATCTTCGCCTTCAATCCCCATTAAATAAGGGTAATCGTAAAAACCTGTGGCCATAATTATGGCTTTAGCTTTATATGTTCCTTTGGCACTTTTAATTAGAAAAGTGTCACTTTCTTTTATGATAGATTCAATTTTCTCGTACAAATTAAGGCTTAACTCCCATGTAGTAGCCACTCGTCTATAATACTCCAAGGCCTCAAACCTATTGGGTTTGGGCTGGTGCGAGATAAAAGGCACTCCACCTATTTCTAACTTTTCAGAGGTGGAGAAGAAGGTCATTCCTTTAGGATAATTATAAATTGAATTAACCAAACAGCCTTTATCAAAAATAGCATAGCTAACCCCTGCTTTTTTAGCCTCTATACCACAAGCCATACCAATAGGGCCCGCTCCAATAATTATAACATCTAATACTTCCATATAAAAAATGATTAGGTACAAATATTATAAAATGGCAGTAGATTAGTGTTGATTATAACCAATAATTACGGAATGCGTTCGTTTTTGCCTATTATCGAAGTGGGCTCATCATTCGAGATTCGAAATAAATAGAAACTTAGGGGCCAACCATAAGCTTGGGTCGGTTTAAGAGAACCTCTATTAATTGATTCGCATCAAAATAAAGACCGTCATTCCTGCGCAGGCAGGAACCTGCTGTGCAGGTTGCTTAAAAGATAACAGATAACTAAAATTGCCTCGTTTTTAATAATTATTACTCCCCCATATTTACAGATTACTGCCTTCGCAAGAATGACATAAGTGGGTTTTGCGTAACACCAGTAAATAAATCAGGACTCCCTGGGAGGGAGTCCTTAATTTAACCTAACCTTAACCTAATTTTACAAAAGTACTTATCGCACTCAATTATCTTAACGACAATTTAATTGAAAAAGTTTTAGTTAATCGAAAAAAAATAATATTTAATTGAAAAACGCACTTTCTCTAATGCAACTCAACTTTTTACATTAGCATTGCAGAACTAAGACGTTTTAAGCAATGGCAATTAAAAAAGTAATTCTTTCTATTGATGGTGGAGGCATTCGAGGTATTATACCAGGGCAAATACTGTTACACACCGAAAAATTATTACAAGAAATATCTGGAGATAAAGACCGTAGAATAGCCGATCATTTCGATTTAATTGCCGGCACGAGTACCGGTGGAATTCTTTCTTGTGCTTATTTAATGCCCGGTAAAGATGGCCGACCTAAATATAAAGCACCCGAAGTAGTTAATATTTATTTTGAAAGAGGCCAAGAAATATTTACCAACACCTTAATGCACCGTATTAAAAGCTTGGGGGGTGTACTCGATGAAAAATATACGGCCGAAGGGCTAGAAAAAGCCCTTAAAGATTACTTTGGAAATACCAAACTAAATGAACTGCTTAAACCAACGCTTATAACAGCTTATGACATCAGGCGTAGAAGGGCCAAGTTTTTTACCCAGCACGATGCGCATAAGGAGAATGAAAATTTTTATGTGCGAGATATTACTCGCGCTACGGCTTCGGCACCTGGTTATTTTCAGGTGGCCAATATCAGGTCGATGGATAAGAAACTTTATCCTTTAATTGATGGGGGTGTTTTTGCCAATAACCCTGCAATGTGCGCCTATGCCGAAGTTAGAAAAGCATCTAAACGAGCTAATAATACTGTAACGGCTGCTGAAATGGCGATGTTAAGTTTAGGCACTGGTTATGCTCGCAACTCCTATAAGCATAAAGATGCGCAGCACTGGGGCTTGGCCGAATGGATGGTGCCTTTAGTTGATATTATGATGTCGGGCGTATCGGAAACAGTGGATTACGAATTGATGCAGCTTTTTGATACCACAGGTCACCCCGAACAATACGTGCGTATTAATGGGGAGCTTAAAAACCAAGATGCTAGTATGGACAATGTAGCACCCGAAAATTTTAAGGCCTTAGAGAAATTTGGAAACACCTTGTTTAAAAAGAATCGTAAGAAAATCAAAGACTTTTTGGAGATGACTTTAACCTGCATTATTCATGAATAATCTATTATGCATCCCAACTGACTATCATTCAGGCACGTACTCGAATTTTGGTACTCAACGTAGCTCGCTACGTCTCTGTTCCAAAATTCTGCGTGAGCACCTGACTAACAGCCATTTGAAATGCTCATAACGAAGATTCAGCAGGGCAATTGCATATTAAATTCCCAATAATTTTTCTCTGTAAGTGTCATTAAGCATAGCCTTAAGCCTTTTACGGGTTCGGGGAATTTTTTCTTCACACTTTTCTATTAAAGCAAGAGCTATTTTG
>JALSJD010000014.1 GCA_026989535.1 Cyclobacteriaceae bacterium | reverse complement strand
TTCTAATATTATACCCTTCGGGTGTTCCTGTAAAAGTTAAGGTAGCTTCAAATTCAGTATTTTGAGGAAAAGATTTTGTGCGATTTATGTAGAGGGCTGAACGGCTCTTATCAACACTGTAATTTCCTTGTTTAGTTTGTTTTAACCGGCCACTTACATTATGCGCATCTTGCATTAAAAAATCAGTGGCATTTACTAAATATGTACCCTTTTCATTTTGCAGTATTTTAAAACCCCATAAAACAGATTGTGCAAAGGCTTGCTCTACCGATTCTCTTTCTAGCTTGTTATCAGAACCTGCTCTATAGCTTAAATTCGGTTGTACTAATAAAAGCTTGGGCCCTGCCTTTACAAACTTCACTACACGTTCAACACCAAGTTGTCCACGGTCGAGCCCAATATCGTTGGCTCCTACACCAGTAGCTAACGAATTAACATAAAGAAACTCCGTATTAAGGTTTTTAACTTCCAAGTAGATTTCATCTGTTTTTTCATCATAATAAAAGCTGAAAAAACCTTTATTAGCTTCCATTGCTTTTACAAAAGAGGTGTATTGCGCTGTTTTTTGAGCCAGTAGAGAAGTGTTTGCAAAAAGAATACCTCCTAGTATTAAGAATAATTGGTTTAATCGTATCATCCTTAAACATACAAACAAATAGGTAAACCTGTATGTATAATTACATACCCACCTGCTTTTTGGGGTTATTCGGATAAAACGAAGGCAAAAAAAATAGCTAAGCAAATTCTGCTTAGCTATTCATTATCAAACCAGTAATAGATTTAATAATCAAGATCTTTTTTATGATTACTTACTACCTTGTTAGGGAAAACCCATGGCGAAACGATGGCCAAAACAAACAAGAATAGAACTAGAAATAACATTGCCATAACGGTATATTTTTGAATTGAGGTGCTAAGGTCTATAATTATGATGAAAGATGGAAGCAAAAACTAAACTAACCGATAATATTTGTGTTTTTGTAAAGAAGTAGTGAGAAGCAAAATTTATTAAATCATTTAAAAACACCTTCTATTATCCGTTAACAAGCTTAAAGGAGGGTTTTGCCCTGGAGGTTTCAAGGATAAAGAGGGGTGTTATGTTATTTTTGGCTATCTTACAGCCAACTAATGAAAGCACAATACCTTAAAACCCACCCCCAAAACCCCGAACAGCGCAAGATTGATAACGTTGTAAATGTGCTTAGAAACGGAGGCATTATTATTTACCCCACCGACACCATTTATGGTATTGGCTGCGATCTTTTTAATAAAAAAGCCTTGAGCAAATTGGTGCAAATACTTGGTGTAAAATCTAAACATCTTAATTTATCGTTTATCTGTGCTGATATTAGCCAGGTCTCGGAGTATGCCAAGCAATTGCCAAATGAAGTATTTAAGGTGATGAAAAAAGCACTACCAGGGCCCTACACTTTTATTTTACCTAGTAGTGGCAAAGTACCCAAGTTGCTTGATGTAAATAAAAAAACAGTAGGCATTAGAGTACCTGCTAATTTAATAACCACCCATATTGTGGAAACCCTGGGCAACCCCATTATTACCGCCTCCATAAGGGATGAAGACGAGGTAGTGGAATACACCACTGACCCCGAACTTATTTATGAACGATATGCCACCAAGGTTGACATTATAATTGATGGCGGTTTTGGAAAAAACACAGCTTCTACCATTTTAGATTGTACCAGCGGTGAAATTGAAGTGGTGAGAGAAGGAGCTGGGGATTTGAGCGTGTTATAGTATTCTATTTGAATTTATACTCCATACCAAATTTTAAATACCGCTCAAAAACCGAATTGGTTGCCAACATAGCGTAGGTAGGGTAAATGGTTTCAATAATAAAATCGGAACTATTCAATATGTTGTCAATTGATATAAACCAGTACAGCTTGCTTGATGGAGCCTCTATTCTTAAACCAATATTGGTAAATTCCGATGCTACATTACCAAAAAAAGCAACGGTTCTTACAGTAGGTGTTATGAGTAATTTTTCATCAAAAAGGTCGAGTTTTACTGTTAGATTAACCGAAAACATGTCTAAGGTACTTTCAGAATTAAAGTACTCGTTTTCGAAGATAAAAGAGGTGTATTTGGGATACAGGTTAAAATCATACCATTGGGCTTCAAAATCAGTATTTAGTTTAAGCCCAACTAACACACGGGTAGTTTTGGTTTGATAGGAGTTGCCAACCGAATCTATATTTTGAGTTTGGTTGATAAGCCATTCAGGCTCAAAAATTATATCTAAAGGAATCTTTTTTAAAGATTTACTAAAAGGAAAACTGAGCGCCCAATATTCGGCTTGAAGTTGGTCGTATTCTGTTATAATAACAGGTTCGTTACTAAGCAAGAAACGATCTGTATTTTGAATTCGACCATAAAGAAATGCAGGGTCAAATAGGAGACCAATATCATCAAACTTCTTAGCTCCCAGAATTTCCAATGTATATTCTGGTGTTGGACTCAATAAATGCACATTCGGTATGGCAATACTTTGAAAACCAGTTAAATCGTAACCCTCAACAAGCTTTTGCATGGGGTAAGACGAAATTTGTCTGGAAAGAGCCACATTAATGTAACTGAAGCTGCCAAAAGAAAAATCAATACCCGAATTAAATTCTATCAATTGTTGGTTTTCTTGCTCATTTGCTTGATTGGGGTACGATATTTGGGCAAGCCTAACTTCATTTTTAAAAGTAAAAGAACCAATTCCAATACGGTGTTTTACAAATGGAGTCCACTTTTGAAAACTTAACTGACTTCTGGCCCCTGTAAAAAGAGGCACGGTGGTTAAATTAGTTGAATCGCCTTTATTAAAACCAGCCTTGGATGCTTTTAGGTTTCTGCTTTGATAGCGGATACCAGTATTTATGGCACCCACTTTACTTCGGTATTGTACCATAATTTCGGATAAAAAATTAGTGGCTATTGAAGAGGTTTGTTGCTCAAAATTATACACCGGGTTATTGTTTTCATCATAAAAAATACTGGTATATACAGAATTATTATGGAGTAGGGTTTTAGTGCGAGTTGCATCTATATACGAGTAAGAAGCCTTCAACTGAATACCCAGCTTTGAGTTTGCCTTATATTCAACCAAAAGATTTTCATAAAAAGCCTTAGACTCATGCACATCTCCAGAATTATAATTAAGGTTTTGGAGGGTTTCGCTACTGAGGGTTTTGTTATTATTTTTAAAAAAAACTGCATTTATGTCTAACCGGGCTTTTAGCTTATTTTTATCTAACCTAAAATCTAGCTTATTTTTACTCGAATAATTAGTCATTTCCTGAGATTCAGTAAAAGCGTTTATGGGATTTACTTCACTAAATTTTTGTGCGTAACTTCGGGCATTACCATCTTTAGAATACGAATTGTACGTGCCAAAATACAAATCAATAGCTGGCGAAATGGAATATTTACTACTAAGCCCAATAATGTCTTTTTCGGCTACGGTGTAATTTTTAAACCCATAAATTTCATCATTAAAAGCTTCTCGTTCTGTTAGGGATTCAAAATCGGCAGGTATTTCAAATATTTTTTTGAAAGCCTCGGCTCCTATGTTTTTAATTTGATCGAGAGAAATCGTTTGCTCACCAAACCGATCGTGTTCGGCAAATACATGCACTTTAAGCTTTTTCTTTAACGAAAAGGCATTTACATAGCCCCCAGGCTCTACACTATTTTGATACCCCAGAGTTGCCCTCATTTTTCCAAATAATGATTTGTTAAGCCCTTCTTTCAATTTAATGTCAAGTACTACATATTCTCTGGTGTCTAACAGGCTTTCTTTTAGTTTGTCATTTTTCTCATCCATTCTTACCTCAATGCTTTTAACATCTTCGGGTGCAATGGAACGGGTAAGCAAAGCTGCTCCACTATTGCTTACCTCTTCCCCGTCAATCAACACTTTGTCAATTATTTTTCCATTCACTTCAATTTCGC
>JALSJD010000013.1 GCA_026989535.1 Cyclobacteriaceae bacterium | reverse complement strand
ATTGGGGTTTTGTGAAAACGTCTTAAACACATTACTTCCTACTATAACAGTTGTTTTCCAACTCTTTAGGTGGGTGTCAAGTCCCACAAAAATATCATGACCACTAAAATCTAATTGTTTACTTTTTCCCATGATTAAATAGATTAAATTATACACCTTTGAAGTTAAAACAAAGGTTGGAACTTACTCACTTCAAACATAGGAACTGCGTAGGCAGGAATCTGTAAGTATGGGATTGGTAATAGGGATTCCTGCCTTCAAATGACGTGTATTTAACCTAAATTGGCGATTCTTTACTTTATTGCTGTAGTTAATTAGAACTTAGCCTTCTGCCTTAATAAGTATAGGGGCAGACTTACTAAGCCTTTGAGTACTTCTTAAACCAACTATTCACTTTCAGTTGCATAACACCCAAAACGGCCTCTTTAAAAATACCTGACGACATTTTGGAAGTGCCTCGGGTTCTATCGGTAAATATGATGGGTACTTCTTTAAGGGTAAAACCGTGCTTCCAGGTTTTAAACTTCATTTCAATTTGAAAGGCGTAGCCTACAAATTTTATAGTATCTAAATCTATGGTTTCGAGCACTTGGCGTTTAAAACATTTAAAGCCTGCGGTGGTATCTTTAATGGGTATTCGAGTTACAAATTGCACGTATTTGCTGGCAAAAAACGACATTAATACGCGCGACATAGGCCAGTTTACCACATTTACACCTGTTACATAGCGAGAGCCAATGGCAAGGTCGTTTCCATCTTTGGCGCAGGCATTATATAGTTTTATAAGGTCATCGGGGTTATGCGAAAAATCCGCATCCATTTCAAACAGGTAGTCATAGCCTTTTTCTAATCCCCATTTAAACCCAGCTATGTAAGCGGTACCTAACCCGTGTTTCCCCTGTCGCTCCAATAGGTGAATTTGACCTGAATTTTGTGCTACCTTATCCTTAACAATGCTCGCAGTTCCATCGGGCGAATTATCATCCACTACCAATACATCAAAGGGCTGGTCGAGTTGCAAAACAGTATCAATGATGTCCGAAATATTTTCCTTTTCGTTGTAGGTGGGTATAATTACGAGTGCGTTGTTCAAGGCAATATTAAATAAGCTCCAAAAATAGAACGTTAAAAAGTAGGGTTGGTTAAAAATAATAATTTATTGAAAAATCAGTTGTTAGTTTATATTAAAAAAGTTTATTTTTAACCTTGAAAAATTAAATTTATGAAAAAAAAATTTCCCTCGTAGGATTATTTATCATTTTTAACTTGCCATTTGCTTGCAACCCTTGTGGGCCGTTTGATAACAGGCCAATAAAAATTGTTTCCATGAGTGCGAGTATTGGCTCATTGGTAGATAATAGTTTTTTGGAAGAACCATCTACCAATTTTGAAATAGCAGCCATTCAAACATTAGTTGATGAAACGAAAACAATTGGATATAATGTAGCTCCAACAAATCTTTGGATTGTGAATAGTGCGTATGCTTGTTCGCCATTACCTCCCAATGTTCAGGTATTAAATCAAATAAAAATAACATCTACCAAAAGTTTGAGCTCAGGTGGTGTTGACTATAAAGAAGGGGAGAATTTGGAGACTTTATTTAAAATTATTTATAATGGCGAAGAATTTTCTATTGATGAGTTTATTGAAAGAAGTAGTAATTATTGGATGTTTACCTACGATGATTTGGGTGTTTTCTTTCAGCTAGCGTCTAAACCAGATTTGAGTATTAACCAGAAATTTACATTTATATTTACGTTTAACGATGAACTTGAGTATCAAATTTTAACAGATGAATTTATCGTAGATTAACCCTCAAAACCATCTATAAAATTCTTGCCAAATCAATGGCTAAATCATTTTGATTTTAGGCTTATCCAAGTAGCTTTGCTGCCTAAATTAAAAACCAGTAGTGATTCGACCAAATATTAAAAATGAGACCGGCCAATTGCGCAAAGTTGTATTAGGGCTAGCAACAGATTTTGGAGGGGTACCGCCTCTTGCCGAAGTAAACGATCCTAAATCGAAAGAACACATTTTAAATGGTAGTTTTCCTACCCAAAAAAAGGTGTTGCAGCAAATGAGCAGCCTTAAAAAGGCCATCCAAAAATATGGTGTGGAAATTCTTGAGCCTGATAATATTAAAGGCTTAAACCAAATTTTTGCACGCGATATTGGGTTTGTATTAGAGGAGATTTTTGTGGTTCCGAATATTACTTTGGGTAGAAGAAAAGAAGTAGAGGCTATTGCCTCCATTATTGCACAAATACCTGCTGAAAATATTTTAAGAGCACCCGAAAAAGTTCGATTTGAAGGAGGAGACATTATACCTTGGAACGAAGCTCTATTTATTGGGTACTCTAAACAACCTGATTTTGATAAGTATGTTGTTAGCAGAACCAATGAAGCCGGCATAGAGTTTTTGAAAGAAAATTTTACGAACTGTAAGGTTATAGCGGTGGAGCTTAAAAAATCTGATGAAAACCCAAGGCAGAATGCCTTGCATTTAGATTGTATTTTTCAGCCTATTGGTACAAATAAAGCCATCGTTTTTAAAGACGGATTTAAATACGAATCTGATTATAAAAAAATTGAAAATTATTTTGGGAGCGAAAATTTAATCCATATTTCGAGGGAAGAAATGTATGAAATGAACTCTAATATTTTTTCCATTAGCCCTAAGGTTATCATTTCAGAAAAATCGTTTACACGGCTTAATAAAATTTTAAGAGAATTGGGCTTTACCGTTGAAGAAGTGGAATATGATGAAATTTCTAAAATGGAAGGCCTTTTTAGGTGCTCCACATTACCTTTGGTGAGGGAGTAAAAAGAGTGACTAAAATTCGGAGTTAAGAGTTCGAAGTTAACCATTTTATCTTGTGTCTTTTGTCTTACGTCTAATAATCTAACATCTTAACAATGGCAAAGCAAATTACAAACAACATCTTAATGATTCGCCCGGTTGCTTTTCGAATGAACGAGCAAACGGCTGTAAATAATTATTACCAAAAAGTGCTTGAGGGGCTAAGTACCAATCAGATTCAAGCCAATGCGCTGCAAGAGTTTGATGATTATGTAGATAAGTTAAGTGCCATTGGCGTTAATGTTATCGTTATTAATGATACCGCTAACCCCTCCACCCCAGACTCTATTTTTCCTAATAATTGGGTGTCGTTTCACGAAAGTGGCAGGGTAGGTTTATACCCTATGTTTGCTAAAAATAGACGATTGGAAAGAAGACAGGATATTTTAAATTTTCTAGTTCAACAGGGTTTTAAGATTAAAGAAATAATTGAAATCACAGATTATGAAAAGGAAGGAAAAAACTTAGAAGGTACTGGTAGCTTAATTCTTGACAGAGAAAATAAGTTAGCTTATGCTGCGCTATCAGAACGTACCAATCAAGAAGTACTCGATGTTTTTTCTGAGAAATTTGGGTATCAACCAGTAGTTTTTCACTCAAATCAAACGGTAAATGGCGTAAGGTTGCCTATTTACCACACCAATGTAATGATGTGTGTGGCCAATAAGTTTGCCATTATTTGTGCTGATAGCATTGATGAGGCAACCGAAAAAGAAAATACATTAAATGCACTTATAGATTCGGGCAAGGAAGTAATTGAAATTACAGAAGAACAAGTGAACCGCTTTGCCGGCAATATGCTACAAGTAGCAGGTGCAAATAATCGGCCATACCTAATTATGTCAACGGCTGCATTTACTAGTTTAACACCTCAACAAATTAACAAAATTGAAAATTATTGCCCCATTGTACATAGCTCGTTAGATACCATCGAAGCCTTGGGTGGCGGAAGTGCCAGGTGTATGATGGCGGAAGTGTTTTTGCCTAAAAAATAGAAAGTAAAAGGTCATACTGAGAGTGGAATCCAACCAGTTGTCGGATTAGCGTAGGCAGATGATAGAAAAGCTAAAAAATGGAGGCCTCGCAACAGGTGCGGGAAAACGTTTCTATGTACTTTGCCAAATCTGTTCTGGCATCTCCTTCTTTACAACTCTTTACTCTGTCAATGGTAACTTGTTTCAGTATCTAGCTTTAACCTTTGCGAACCCTTAGTGCCCTTTGCGGTTAAACTACATCAGTCAGGTTAAAAATCACACGCTAAAGCAAGTTCATCAGGGTTAATATTAGCTCCTTGATTTTGTGCTTTACGCAAATACTGGCATCCCAACGCTTTTTGATTAAGTGCTAAATTGGAGCGACCTAATTGAAACAAAATTTTGCTATTATATGGGTCATTTTTAAGAATGGCAAGAAAATCATCAATGGCTTTTTGATGCTCCCCTATATGTTGATAACTAATTCCACGATTATAATAGTTTGCTAAATTGATAGAGTTACTTGCTAAAAGAAAGGAGTAAATTTCCACAGCTTTATCATATTGTTCTAAATGATTAATATATATCAATCCTAATTGATGGTAAATGGTATCCTTATTATAATTAAAATTAAGGCTATTTAAATAAGCCTTTTCAGCTTCTTCATACCTTTCTGTTTTCGTATAGCCTATTCCTTCCAGGTAATAGAGCCTGGCAGATTGTGTCGAATCAGGCTCATATCCAAACCCTATTTCGCTGTGGTCAACCATTGCATGGTAGGCTCCCATGTGTTGATTCAACTCTACAATTTGAATGGAGGCTTCTACACTTTTGCTACTCCATTTGCGAATAGCCAATTGGTATAAGCCTAAAGCCTCGTTATAATTATGATTATTTTCAGCTATAACTGCTTTGTCATAATAATATTCAGAGGCATAATAATCCATAGCCCTAATGCCAATCCAAATTAATAAAATGGTAAGTATAACTGCACCCCAGCCTTGTAGTTTTGTTTTTGTTGAATAGGTATATGTTGTATCTGAATACCTTTTTTGATACCTGTAAAAGCTATGAGGCGGTGCCCTTCGTTTAGGGCTTGTAGGGCTGTAAGTGGGCGAGGGGGTTTGATGAAAGGCTCCTGCTAAACGCTGGTCATAAATCGCTTTTTTGCTAGGGTCAGAAAGCGTTTCATAGGCAATGTTTATCAGTTTTATTAATTCATCACTACCCGATTTATTAACATCGGGATGGTGTTTTTGTGCCAGTTTTCGGTAGGCTCTTTTTATATCGCGTTGGGTAGCGCTTGTAGATATATGTAAGATGCTGTAATAGGAGGAAACCATTTATTTAATCCTATATTTTTTGCCGGGTAAAGAAACAACGATGTTTTTAAATTCAAGGTTGAGCAAAATAGAGGCTAACTTACCGATTTGAATTTGAGATTTCCAACTCAATTCATCAATATGTAATTCAGAAGCATTTAATAATTGAAGAATTGCCCACTCTTCCTGACTAAAATCTTCTTGTTTTAATGCTAAGCGTTTCTTAGTAACCGTATTATTTGTTTCCCATCCAAGGTAAAAAGCAATGTCTTTTCCGGAGCTTACTAATTGGGCAATATTATTTTTGATGATATTATTACAACCAACGGCATTTTCGTTTTTTAAATTACCCGGTATGGCAAACACTTCTCTATCATAATCTCTGGCCAAATAAGCAGTTATTAAGGCGCCTCCTTTTTTGCCGGCTTCTACCACTAGGGTGGCTTCGGAGAGGCCTGCAATAATTCGGTTTCGCTCAGGAAATTTAGAAGGAGACATGTTGGTATGGGGAGGAAACTCGGTTAATAAACCTCCTTTTACTAACATTTTTTCAGCAATCTTAGTGTGGATGCTTGGATATACTTTTTCGATGCCTGTGGCCATAATGCCATAGGTGGTTAAATTGTTTGCTAAGGCTTCTTTATGCGCTTCAATGTCAATTCCGTAGGCCAAGCCCGAAACTATAATTGGTTTGTAAGGAGCGAGTTCAGCAATAATATTAGCTACGTTTTGCTTGCCTTCTTTTGATGCATTACGAGTACCCACAATGGAAATATATTTTCTATTGTCAGGCAAAACATTGCCTTTTAAGTAAATAACGGAAGGCCCGTCTGCTAATTGCTTTAAATAGGCAGGGTAATCTTTATCAGTGTAAAAAAGAAGTTTAATTTGGTGTTTTGAGCAATAGGCAAGTGCTTTTTCTGCTTTTTTAAATGCTTGTTTATTATCCAATATACTTTTGGAAGCGATGCTGCCAATGCCCGGGATTTTTTCGAGCTTACCTTTGGGAGTGGTAAAAATTTTTTCAGGAGAGCCACAATAACTTACCAACGACTTTAATGTAGTGTTGCCTATACGAGGCAAAAATGTGAGGGCAAGCTGGGCAAGCTTCGGGTCAGCCATTTTACATTTGACCTTTCAGCTCTAACAGAAATTGCTTTACGTTTTTAAGAGATTCAATGGCATCCAATTTATTTTGCAGCTCTTCGGGGTTTTTCTTGAGCATCTCTTTAGCTCCATTTAAGGTAAACCCTCGGTCTTTTACTAAATGATAAATCAATTTGAGTTTCTCAATATCGTCTTTTGTGTACTGCCTATTGCCTTTTTTGTTCTTTTTAGGATGCAGTATTGAAAATTCACTTTCCCAAAAACGGATAAGAGAGGTGGC
>JALSJD010000012.1 GCA_026989535.1 Cyclobacteriaceae bacterium | reverse complement strand
TTAATAAAGAGTCCACTCTGAAAACTCACAAAATCAAAAAAGACTCTTTGGGCGATTTTTTCATTTTCCTCAATTAGCTGATGCTCAGGCATCTCCGAGTCTCGTAAAATAAAAATCTCATCCAAAACAACTCTTTTTGTGAAAGTTGTCTGTTTTCGGAGTGGACTCAACTAAACCCATTTTTTATACATTCCGAACAGCATAACATTGCCTTCCTGATTTTTTTAAGTAATTTTAGTGGCAAATTGAAACAATAACTTTTAATGGATTCAGTGCTCAACTTACACAATTGCTAAACTAAACCAATATTATGGCAACGTACAAATTAACCATTAATGGAAAAAACCACTCCGTTAATGTAGATGAAGACACCCCGCTTTTATGGGTGCTTCGAGACCAAATAAAATTAGTAGGCACCAAATATGGCTGTGGGATGGGGCAGTGTGGGGCTTGCACTGTGCACATTAATGGCAAAGCCACCAAAAGCTGTATCACACCTATTTCTTCGCTTGAAGGAAAAAAAATTACCACCATCGAAGGCCTGTCTGATAATGGCACACACCCTGTACAAGAAGCTTGGAAAGCCATTGATGTACCACAATGTGGTTATTGCCAACCGGGCCAAATTATGCAGGCCTCTGCCTTTTTGGAAGAAAATAAAAACCCATCTAAAACAGAAATTAGAGAAGCAATGCATACCAATATTTGCCGTTGTGCCTCTTATAATAGTATTGAAAAGGCCGTAGAAGTGGCGGCCAAAAACACTCGTTAGTTTTAAAAAAGACAGTTATGAAAACCTCAAACAAATTTGCTTTTAGCAGGCGGTCTTTTTTAAAGACTTCTGCACTTGCCAGTGGTGGAATGCTTATTGGCTTTAATTTATTTACATCATGTGCCTCTAATGTTGAGCCTCCTATAGATATTTCTCAATTAAACTTTAACGATTTTAATGCCTTTATTAAAATTGCTGATAATGGCAAAGTAACCATTTTTGCCCCTAACCCCGAAATTGGTCAAGGCGTAAAAACTGCAATGCCTATGCTTATTGCAGAGGAACTGGATGTTGCTTGGAAAGATGTATATGTGCAACAAGGCAAGCTAGATAAAGACCATTTTACACGGCAAGTGGCAGGTGGAAGCCAATCCATTAGGCAGGGTTGGGAGCCACTTCGACAAACAGGAGCCACCGCACGATTGATGTTGGTAATGGCTGCTGCCAATAAATGGGGGGTTAAGCCTGAGGAATGCTCTACAAAAGAAGGCATCATTACAAACGCCAAGGGCGAAACGCTCACCTATGGCGATGTGGTGTTAGAAGCTGCCAAATTAGAAGTGCCCGAAAACGTAACCTTAAAAGAGCCCAAAGATTTTACCATCATAGGCAGCGATGCACCCAATGTAGATATTGATGGCATCATTACAGGAAAACCTCTTTTCGGCTTAGACTATCGGCAAGAAGGAATGGCTTATGTATCAGTACTCCGACCTCCGGCTTTTGGTCAGGAATTGGTTGATTTTGACGATACCAAAGCCAAAATGGTTAATGGGGTAACTAATATTATTCGGTTTGGCAATAAGATAGCCGTGCTGGCCACTAACACATGGGCAGCAATGAAAGGCAAAAATGCCCTTGCAGCTAATTGGAAAGCTGAAACTAAACTTGAAAGCACCCAAGACCACGATGAAGCTATGTTAGGCTTACTCGATGGCAACAAGTTTAAAACCCTTCGATCAGATGGAAATGTTAAAAAAGCCTTTGCTGAGGCAGACCAAGTGCTTGAGCGAACATACGAGTCTCCTTTTCTGCCTCATAATTGTATGGAGCCCATGAACTTTTATGCAGATGTTACGCCTGAAAGAATCAAGTTGGCAGGTCCCATTCAAACACCCGCTCGAACAGCCAGCCGTGTAGCCACCCTCTTGGGTCGAGATGAAAAAGAGGTTAGCTTAGAAATGACACGTATGGGAGGTGGCTTTGGCCGTAGGCTTTATGGTGATTTTGCGCTAGAAGCAGCAGAGGTTTCCAGCTTAGCCCAGCAACCTGTACAAGTGGTATTTAGTAGAGAAGATGATATGACAGCTGGCATTTACCGGCCGGCCATCAAATACCGTATTGCAGCCTCTATTAAAGAGGGGGAAATAACAGGCTACTACTTAAAAGAAGCAGGCACCAAAGGCAATATGTATGGTTTAATTTCCAACTTTTTTCCTGCCGGAGCCATCGATAATTACCAAGTAGATGTAGCCAAATACAAGAGCGTTATTACCGTTGGAGCTTGGCGTGCACCCTATACCAACTTTTTAGCTTTTGCGGAGCAAAGCTTTTTTGATGAGTTGGCAGATGTATTGGGCAAAGACCGCATTCAAATGCGATTAGATTTGCTTAAAAAAGTAGATAAAAGTGCAGATGAGCGACTTCGATACTCCCCAGAACGATTGGCTGGTGTAATTAATATGGCAGTTGAAAAATCAAATTGGGGTAAGACTTCAAAGGGAGTTTACCAAGGGTTCTCTACCTATTATTGCCATAATACTCACGTGGCCGAAGTGGCTGATATTGAAATGAAAGACGGAATGCCTATCATTAAAAAAGTTACTTGTGTTATCGATTGCGGTATTGTGGTAAATCCACTGGGTGCTAAAAACCAAGTTACTGGAGGCGTAATTGATGGCATTGGGCACGCAATGTTTGGCGAGCTTACCTTTAAAGAAGGCGTTCCTCAATCTAATAATTATGGAAATTATCGTCTCATTCGAATGAATGAAACGCCCGAAGTTGAGGTACATTTTATCGAAAATGAAATTGCCCCTACAGGGTTGGGCGAACCTTCGTTACCACCAGCCGCTGCGGCTGTGGCTAATGCCATTTTTGCCGCTACTGGTAAGCGAATAACTAAGCAGCCTTTTGTAAAAAATATGGGATAACATCATTCCTGCGCAGGCAGAAACCTATCAATATTGGGATATTATAAGAAGTATGAGAAATTATAATGTAGAAACTTTCCAAAACATAAATCATCGCTCAGGGTGGATTCCTGCCTTCGCAGGAATGACGTTTAAGTTAAAAAATGATTGGGAGAAGTGGAAAAGAAGCTGAAAAGAAATCGTCATTGCTCCCGAGTACTCACTTTGGAGGAACCTGTCAATATTGGGATATTATAAAAAGTATGAGAGATTATAAATTGTGTAGCCTAGGTTTCTTGCCTACGCAGTTCCTATGTTTGAACTGCGTAAGTTCTAGCCTTTGTTTAAACTTCAAAGGCCTTTATTTTATCATGTAAAAAAGCAAACAATTAGATTTTAGGGGTTGTGATATTTTTGTGGGACTTGACACACCCCTAACCTGAACTATTCATAAACATTTTAAAAATGTGCATTTAGATTGATGCGTCAATTTCGTTGGGAAACAACTGTTATAAAAGGAATGATGTGGGAGAAGATATAAAAGAGGGGCAGTGTTTAAAAATTGCTTTATTGGATTTTATTTGCAGTTTGTGTTTTGTTATTTAATCATATATGAAATTTAAAAACTCTTTAGCATACGCTCAATCTCTTGATGAAAAAGACCCTCTAAAATTATTTAGAGATGAATTTTACATCCCTAAGCTCCAAGGGGAAGACGTACTTTATTTTACAGGAAACTCCTTAGGCTTACAGCCCAAAGGCACGGCCAAAATAATTAATGAAGAATTAGAGTTATGGAAAGAACGTGGTGTAGAAGGCCATTTTGAAGGGGAGCGGCCTTGGTTTCACTACCATAAATTTGCCAAAGAAAGCTTGGCTAAAATTGTGGGAGCTAAGCCCGAAGAAGTAGTGCCGATGAATAGCCTTACCACCAACCTCCACCTGCTAATGGTGTCGTTTTACAGGCCAACCTCTAAGCGGTTTAAAATTATTACCGAAGCAGGAGCGTTTCCCTCAGATCAATACGCCTTGGAGAGCCAAGTGAAATTTCATGGATTTACACCTGAAGAAGCCATTATTGAGCTTGCTCCACGAGAGGAAGAAACAACGCTTAGAACTGAAGATATTTTAACAGCTATTGAAACAAATAGTAAAGAGTTGGCTCTTATAATGTTTAGTGGGGTGCAGTATTTTACAGGGCAGTTTTTTAATATTGAGCATATCACCAAGGTCGGGCATAAAGCAGGGGCAGTTGTTGGCTTTGATTTGGCGCATGCTGCTGGCAATATACCTTTAAAATTACACGATCACCAAGTAGATTTTGCCGTGTGGTGCCATTATAAATACCTTAATTCGGGGCCCGGAAGTGTGGCCGGAGCCTTTGTACATAATAAGCATGCAAACAACCCTGATTTGCCACGGTTTGCCGGTTGGTGGGGGCATAACGAAGAAGAACGGTTTTTAATGAAAAAAGGCTTTAAGCCAATGAGCGGTGTTGATGGCTGGCAATTAAGCAATGCCAATGTACTTGCCACTGCCGCCTTACTCGCATCGCTAGCCGTAGTTGATAAAGCAGGGTTTGATAATATGAGGGTTAAAAGTGTACAGCTTACTGCCTTTCTCGAATTTCTTTTAAACGATTTATTTTCAAAAGAAGAACTGGCAATTTTAACTCCCAACGACAGCCATCAAAGAGGAGCACAACTCTCTATTGCTTTAGTAAATAAGGGCAGAAAGGTATTTGATGAGTTAACATCTAAAGGGGTTGTGGCCGATTGGCGAGAGCCAAATTTAATTTCCAATCAAGCAGGAGTAATGCGTGTTGCACCCACTCCTCTGTATAATAGTTATGAGGAGGTGTTTAATTTTGTGCAACTATTAAGAAAAGCAATAAATTGATGCAAACAAAGAATATAAGTATTATTGGTGCAGGGTTAGTTGGGTCGCTTCTTGCGATTTACCTAAAAAGGCAGGGGCATACCGTAACTGTATATGAAAGAAGACCCGATCTGCGAAAAGGCAATATCTCTGCCGGAAGATCAATTAACCTAGCCTTAAGCGACCGAGGTTGGCAACCATTAAAAGAAGTGGGGTTAGAAGAATACTTGCTCCAAATGATAATTCCTATGAAAGGGAGGATTATGCATGATAATGCAGGCCAAATAACCTTGCAGCCTTATGGCAAAGAGGGCCAAGCCATTAATTCAATTTCGAGAGGAGGGCTTAACTCGCTGCTTATGAATAAGGCCGAATCGCTAGGTGTTAATTTTAAGTTTGAGCATAAATGCTTAGAGATAGATTTTGACCAAACAACCCTTTATTTAAGCAATGATACTAATAATAGTACCATTAAATCGGATTTAATATTTGGTACCGATGGTGCTTTTTCTGCTGTGAGAGCTGCTATGCAAAAGCAAGATCGGTTCACATACTCACAAAGTTATCTCGCTCATGGCTATAAGGAGTTGGTAATCCCTGCTACAAAATCGGGTGATTTTGCCATTGATAAAAACGGTTTGCATATTTGGCCTCGAGGCAAATATATGTTAATTGCCTTGCCCAATTTAGAGGGCAGTTTTACCGTTACTTTATTTTTACCGTTTGAAGGAAAAGGGTATGCGTTCGAAAATCTGAATACAGATAAAGAAATTTTACACTTTTTTAAAGAGGTGTTTCCCGATGCGCTCAATTTTATGCCTACTTTGTTGGATGATTTTAGAGCTAACCCTGCGGCTTCTTTAGTTACGGTAAAAAGCTACCCTTGGGTTACAAATAATACAATGTTGCTAGGCGATGCAGCCCATGCAATGGTGCCATTTTATGGGCAGGGAATGAACTGTGGGTTCGAAGATTGCTTTGAATTAAATAAATACATTGAACACTACGGGGATGATTGGAAAGCCATTTTTAAATTATTTGGCGAATCAAGACCTGAAAACACAAATGCCATAACAGACTTAGCACTGGGCAATTTTATTGAAATGAGAGATCGAGTGGGGGATGAGTCTTTTTTACTTCGAAAAAAGATAGAAGCACACCTCAACACCCTTTATCCTAAACGATGGATTCCACAATATTCAATGGTAACATTTAACAGTCAAATAAGTTATGCGTTTGCTAGGCGAGTTGGTCGGTTTCAGCACCAAATAATGGACGAAATAATGAAAACACCTTCTATTAAAAGTAATTGGCGAAATTTAGATTTTGAAACCATTATTGAAAACTTAGAAAAGCTGATGAAAAATGGAGGAGGAAATATTGAAAATAAATACCCATTATGATTCAATGTTGTTTAGTTAAGCCGGAACGTCATTGCGAGGCACAGCCTGCCACCACTACTCTACCATTGACAGATTAAAGGGGATGCCGGATCAGCCAGGCTGGCTGACTGGCAAAGTGTATAAAAAGCACATTTCCCCGCATCTGTTGCGGGGGCTCCATTTTAAAGGTTTTCTGTCATTCCCCTCCGTTGATCCGCCAACTGGTCGGATTCTACTCTCTGAATGACGGTTCGAAAAAAATGCACGTCACTCAGAGGGCTACAGCCCGAAGAGTCTCCTAATTATTTAGTACTAAAACTTTTAATTAAGGCTGTGCTCTACCATTGATAGGTTGTAACTTCTCAATAGTTGCAGGTAATTGAAGGATTTTAGTCAGGCATTTGGGCGAGTAAATCAGGCAGATATTTAATTTGCCCTGCTGCGGTAAGCCGATCGTTGAGGAAATCCCAAAAGGATAT
>JALSJD010000011.1 GCA_026989535.1 Cyclobacteriaceae bacterium | reverse complement strand
TATTAAGCCCGTATTGAGCCAGTTTAGCACGATCGTAGTTTACGGTTATTTGTGGCAACCCACTGGTGGCCTCCACACGCACATCTGCTGCACCTTGCACCGAGCCAATAATTTTGGCCATTTCTTGGGCTTTTGAAGCCAATACATCAAGGTCTTCGCCATACAATTTAATAGCTACGTCTTCTCTTACTCCTGTAAGCAGTTCATTAAACCGAAGCTCTACAGGTTGAGTAAATACATAATTAACCCCAGGAATTACCGAGATTTTTTCTCTTATCTTTTCGATTAATTCAGCTTTAGAGGAAGCCGACACCCATTTATCCATATCTTTTTCGAGAATAATATAGGCATCGGCAATATCCATTGGCATGGGGTCGGTTGGTATTTCAGCAACTCCAATTCGAGCCACCATTGTTTTAACTTCAGGAAAGTTTTCTAGTACGATGTTTTCAATCTTTTTAGAAACTTCAATAGATTCTGTTAATGAGCTACCCGGTTTAATGAGGGCTTGCATGGCAATGTCACCCTCGTCTAGTTTAGGAATAAACTCCCCACCCATTTTTGAGAATACGAAACCTGAAAAAACCAGTAACCCTAAGGCTAGAACCAGCACTATTTTTCGAAAATTTAAGGCCGAGATAAGTATTGGTTTATACCCGTTATAAATTCTGTTCATTAGCTTATCGCTAAACCGCTCAATAGCTTTTTCAAATCGGGCTAATAGTCCTTTGTTATCTTTATTAGCAGGTTTTAAAAATACAGCAGATACCATTGGCACATAGGTTAAGCTCAATAATATGGCACCTAATACGGCAAAGCCAAAGGTATAGGCCATCGGCTGAAACATTTTACCTTCAATACCAGTAAGGAATAAAATTGGTGTAAAAACGATCAGGATAATAAGCTGCCCAAAAAAGGCGGAGTTCATCACACTGCTGGCTGATTCGTAGGCAATTTGGTCCATATCCTTATCTTCAATTTCAGCCATCTCTTTCTTCATCCGCACCTGAATATGGTGTACTACTCCTTCTACCACAATTACGGCTCCATCTACAATAATCCCAAAATCGATGGCTCCCAACGACATAAGGTTAGCCCATACGCCAAATTGTTTCATTAAAATAAAGGCGAATAACAACGATAATGGTATGATGGAAGCAGTAATCAGTCCTCCTCGAAGGCTTCCTAATAACATGACCAACACAAATATTACAATGAGCGCGCCCTCGATAAGGTTTTTAGCTACCGTGCTTGTAGTTCGTTCAATGAGGGCACTTCTACTCAAGAACTTCTCGATACGTAGGCCTTCGGGCAATGATTTTTGAATTTCAGCAATTCGTTTTTCAACTGCCTTAATTACATTATTGGGGTTCTGCCCTTTAAGCATTAAAATCTGCCCACCCACGGTTTCTCTACCATCTTGGGTTAAGGCACCAAATCGAACGGAAGCCCCATATTTAACATCATCGGCCACATCTTTAATGAGTACGGGTGCCCCGTTAATGGTTTTAACCACAATCATTTTAAGGTCATCTAAGGAGCGTGCCAGCCCTTCGCCTCTGATAAAATTTGCTTGGTGATTTTTTTCGATGTAGGCTCCACCTGTATTGGCATTATTATTTTCCAATGCCTCAAAAATCTCCGCCATCGAAATCTCCATCGAGTTCATTTTATTAGGATCGAGCGATATTTCGTATTGTTTTAGCTCACCCCCAAAAGCATTTACTTCCACAACACCCGGAACTAAGGCCATTTGGCGTTTTACAATCCAATCTTGAATGGTACGTAATTCCATTGCGGAGTACAGCGAATCGTAGCCTGGCTCTGGGGTAAGGGTGTATTGAAAAATTTCGCCCAGCCCTGTAGTAATGGGTGCCATAAATGGCTCGCCAAAGCCTGAGGGGATCGATCCTTTTACGTCTATAAGTTTTTCCTGCACGAGTTGCCGGGGCAGATAGGTGCCCATTTCGTCTTTAAATACAATGGTTACTACCGAGAGCCCAAAGCGTGAAATGGAACGAAGTTCGACTACATCGGGTAAATTGGCCATGGCCAATTCTACCGGATAGGTAACAAATTGCTCAATATCTTCGGTACCCAAATTAGGGGCAACTGTAATTACTTGCACTTGGTTATTGGTAATATCTGGCACCGAACCAAGGTTTATGGTCATCATTGAATGTATTCCAACCCCGATTAGTGCTACAATCATTAAACTAATGATGAGCTTGTTTTTTATCGAGAATGAAATGATTTTATTAATCATATCTAAATATTAAAAAATGGATAAATGTAGATTGTTATTCTATTAGATACCCTAAAGAGTCCACTTACAAACTAGCGTCTCGCTTGTGCAAAGGATAATGGATAACACAAGCGAGACGCTTGCGCTAGTTCTAGGGGATATCTAATAGAAGATTGTTATACAATATGTCGCTTATTATTATTGAATAGGAATAGTTATTCTGTATATAAAAACTACAGATTGCTTCGTTCCTCGCAATGACGACTTCTATTAGTTTTTTTCTAAGTAAAGGAAATACTTAGAAGCCCGATTCATCTATACGATAAATGCGGATTAGGCTATTTTAGGGGGTTGCCAAATGGCAAAATAAGGAGTTGGTATAGCAATTGGCTTTTCTACCATTATTAAATCGCAAAATTGCGATTGGAGAATATTATTATTGATAAAGCTAACAGTAATGTGAGTGTGGCATTCGTGATCGCTACAGAAAGGCGAACAAAGCTCATAATGTACAATATTTGCTGCCAATTCAGTTTTATCACCTATCTCATCATGATGCACCACATCATCCGTACACGGCATAACTGCAAGTGCGAAAATATACAAACCTAATATGAGTGCTAACTTTTTCAATTGAAGGCAAAACTAATTAACAGAAGTTAAACAAGTTGGTTTTGGCTCAATTTCTTACAGATTTATCATAAATTGCGATTGAAGTGTAGTTAAAAGCAAGGCAGGTGTTTGATCTCGTATTTTATATTTTGTACTCATTGTTATTTTACTATTTGCCGAGTCAAAGACTTTGTTTCTCATTTATAAACACAAGTTACGCTATTGCTAAACTTGCACTGGGGGGGGGTAAAATGCTCGCTTTTTAAGACAGTACCAAGGATGGAAAACTCTGAGCGTGGTTAAGTTGTTTCGTGAGACACCAAGGATGGGGGTTGGTTTTATTTCTTTTGTTTAAACCCGATTTCAGTCAGGTTGGTTATCATTAGTTTCATCGCCCTGCAAATACCCCCAATCTCATCTTTTCGGGTTAAAGATTTTTCTGTAAGTAAAACCGTAAGATGCCCATTGGTCATGGCATGTAAAAAACCACCTTCTAAGAAGGTGGCTTTGACTTGCCCCAAAGGGGGCTTTAAAAGTCGAACTTATGTTGTTGATCTTCTACTTGTTTCTCCTGCTTTTCCTGATACTTTACATATCTTTTTATCACCTCTTTATCTATGCCAGCTGTACTAACAAAATACCCTCTTGCCCAAAAGTGATTCCCCCAGTAGGGCTTTTGTTTCAGAATTGGATAACTCTTGAACAGCTTTATCTCCAACTTGCCTTTCAATACGCCCAGCAAGTTCGAAATAGATACTTTTGGTGGTACAGACACAACTAGATGTATATGATCGGATTGTACATTCATCTCTTCAACAATACAACTCTTCCACTCACATAACATTTTAATATCCGCTTCTACCAATGACTTTACAGCACCAGTTAATACACGAAACCTATATTTTGGAACCCATACAATGCGGTAATCACATTTGTACACTACATGTGATAATTTCCGATATTTACTCATATCCCAAAATTAAGGCATAGCCCTTAGAACATTACCACCGTCAAAGACGGTGGGTTTTTAAGTTCTACTAAAGCCAAACGGGTGGCTTTATATCTAGCTTGATAATGAAGTGGATTCTGACTTACTAAATAAAGTTTTTCTTCAACTTTATCTAGAAAACGAATACCTAATTTTTCCTGCTTTTCTTCATACCATTGGGCTGGTTTTAACGTGTCAAGCTCAGCTTCTGGCTTAACAATTAAGGTGTAGTTCATAATTGACTCTTAACACGATCTTTTACATCTTCCCAACTTGACCCTGATGATGGGTTAGTTTTATGCGCTGCAAGTCTTTTATCTAAAAATTTTTTATGTGTTGCACTTAGCTCATAATCATCTTCTTTCATATCCGCCTGAACCATAGCATACATCAAGTTTATTAAGCGTTCATCAGCTTTGTTAATGTACTCGTGGAGTAGTTCTCTAATTTGAGGTGTGCCCATAATTATAATTTTTTGTTATGTAAAGATAACGCTTTCATTCAATTTTTACTTTACTAATAATACTCAACACAGGGAGAGACATTATTACCTAAATTGAGCGATTCATTAAAGCGATAAGTACTAATGTGCTGAGTTAAAAAGACTTCCAAAAATACTCGCAACACCTAGCAGGTGTTGCTGTGTTTTTTGTAAACTTTTTATTTTCAGCCTCTTAGCACTTCTCATCTCTACTCAATCGCTCAATTTAGGTATTACCTGTGTGCAAATAAGCCTGGGAAATCATCAAAGTATTTTGCAACCAAAAGCCTATAATTTAAGAATTAACTGGCATTCGAGCCATAGGCCCTACCTCTAACCCTACAAACTCCTTTGCAAGGTATTTAAAATGAGCCGCCATCGCAATCATACCTGCATTATCGGTACAATATTGAAAATCAGGCACATATACATTCCATCCTCTTTCTTCCTTCATTTCTTCCAAGGCTTGTCGTAAGCCCGAGTTAGCAGAAACCCCTCCAGCAATAGCTATTTCAGTTACATTATGCTCTCGAGCCGCACGCTTTAGCTTGTTTAATAACATTTTAATAAGTGCAAACTGAATGCTTGCAGCCAAGTCGTTTATATTTTTAGTGATAAAGCCTGAATCCTTTTTCAACTCATCTTTTAAAAAGTAAAGAATGGCAGTTTTAATACCGCTAAAGCTATAATCTAAGCCAGGCATGGAGGTATGCGGAAACTTAAATTTTGCAGGGTCGCCCAATTTTGCAAATTTATCTATTAATGGCCCACCCGGATAGGTTAAGCCTAACATTTTAGCCGCCTTATCAAAGGCCTCTCCTACTGCATCGTCTTTAGTTTGGCCAATTACTTTCATTTTTGTGTAGTCTTTTACCAATACTAATTGGGTATGGCCACCACTTACAGTTAAGCAGATAAATGGAAAGTTCGGCTTAGGATCATCAATAAAATGTGCCAAAATATGGGCTTGCATGTGGTTTACATCAATAAGCGGTATATCTAATGCCAATGCCATCGACTTGGCAAATGAAGTACCCACCAGCAAGGCTCCCAGCAAACCTGGTCCACGTGTAAATGCTATAGCATTAAGTTCGTTAGGTTTAACCCCTACATCTTTCATCGCTTTATCTACTACAGGTACAATACTCTGCTGGTGTGCACGCGAAGCTAATTCTGGCACCACCCCTCCATATTCTTGATGAACAGATTGCGTAGCAACCACATTATTAAGAACTTTGCCATCCTTAATAATAGAGGCCGAAGTTTCATCACAAGATGATTCAATTGCAAGAATAATAATGCTCATTATGTGCTACTATCTATTTTTGTATTTACTTGGTGGCAAAGTTTACAGTTTAATCATTCTAATGATAATTTTCGAGGATTAATTTGAAGAAGAAAAATAAAATACGGTTAAAAAACCTATCCATACAAGTAATGGCCATACTGGTTATTAATGTATTGGTTATTTTATCTTTTCTTCAACTATCGAGCGTTCAAACTTCGCTAGGAAGAATGCTTGCACGCAGTGTATCTGCCAAAATAGGCTATGAAATTTTGGTAGGTAAAGTTGATATTATTTGGCTTGATAGGCTTATGCTTGAAAATATTAGCATTAAAGACCTTTCGTCTGAAGAGATGATAACCATTAAAAAGCTGTTTGTAAACTATAAATTTGCTACGCTAGTAAATGAGCGCAACATTATAATAGACCACATTATTATAGAACAACCAAATGTGCAATTACGCCTGTCAGATAGCCTTCGTTTAAACATTACTTCATTTATTGCTTCGCTAAAAAAAACCTATATTCTTAAAAAGAAAAAAAGTGCTAAGCTTTTTATAATTAATCAGGTGGAGATTAAAAATGGCGTTTTCTCCTATAATCATCAAAGTAGAGAGCGATTAATGAACCGGTTCGATTATAATCATTTTGGGCTGGATTCGATTCATTTAATTGCGCAAAGATTAGAAGTAATAGCTGACACTTTTAATTTACAGGTTAAGAGCCTTTCTGCCATTGAAACCTCCACAGGCCTGCCCATTACATCATTTAGCACAGGCTACCACGTTAGCAATACGCAAATGAAGTTTAATGCGCTAACCTTGGCCATTGGCAGTAGCATCGTAAAAGATTCTATGGTATTTAATTATGGGCGCATGGCTGACCTTAGCTATTTTGCAGATAAAGTTTATATCTCCGCTTATTTTGAGGAATTAAAATTGGCCACCCAGGATTTAGCCTTTTTTGCCCCCTATTTTAAATCAATAAATGATACTATTTACTTAAAAGGAAACTTAAAAGGACATCTTAAGGACTTTAACCTTAAAAACTTTGATGTGCAATTTGGCAAGCATAGCAGGCTCAAAGGCAACGCTTATTTTGAAGGCTTACCCAATATTTACAATACATTTATTGATTTAAAAATCAATAAATCAGCCCTTTATAAACCCGACTTAGCTCTTTACATCCCGTCAGCCTCTTTTAACAAATATTACCCTATCGACTCCGCCAGAGTTACAGGCAGTTTTACCGGTTACCCCAAAGATTTTGTAGCCAAAGCATCTTTTCGAACCAGCATCGGTCATATTTATACCGATTTAAACCTAAAACTTGATAATAACCCTGCCAAATCAAAATATAGTGGGTCTATAAAGCTGAATAAGTTTCACATTGGCAAATTAATCAATTTAAAACCGGTTATTGGTAAAACCACTTTAGAAGGAAAAATAAAGGGGGAAGGGCTAACAAAATCAAGTGCAAATTTTACACTTGAAAGTACTGTGAAAGAAGTTTATTTTAATAATTATAATTACACTAATATTATCACCAATGCTCATTTTGCACAAGAGCTGTTTGATGGCCGCATTAAAATTGATGACCCCAATTTGCAATTTGAAGCAGCGGGTATTATAGACCTGCGAAATAATAAAAACACTGTTCATCTTAAAGGAGAACTTATACATGCCCAATTAGAAAAACTCAAAATTAGGAAGGATACATCTTCGGTAGCAGCAAAATTTGATGTGAACGTACGGGGGATCTCTTTAGACAGTATTGTGGGTACAATAAATATTCCGAAACTTAATGCAACAAACAATACAAATCATTATGAGGTAAAAAACCTTGAACTTATTTCTGAAGTTAAAAGTAAAGAACGAATAATAGTGCTTCACTCGGACAGGGTTAAACTTAAATTAATAGGCAATTTTAACTTATCAACGGCTATTAAAGATGCTAATTACTTTTGGAAAAATCATTGGCTTAAGTTCAGAAATGAGTCGCAAGAAATGAACAATTTTTACCACCTCAATGAGTATAAACCTTCGGATTCGCATATCAATTTTGAGTTAGAACTAGAAAATATTAATCCGCTGCTCAACCTTTTTGACCCACTCATTTATTTATCGCAAAACACCCAAATTTATGGAAGCTTACGAACAGATAACCTCGGGCAAAAATTAGCTCTTAACTTTTTAAACGACACGATACAGTATAATCATAATAACCTGATTTATAATAATATAGAGATAAAAACACAAAGTAGTTTTAAAGATAACCACTTAAAGGGTTATGTACATATTAACTCTAAAACACAGCTGTTGCGCAGTGGTTCGGCATTAGATAGCTTAGCTATTCGGTTACAATGGCAATATGATTCGGCAAACTTTAATATGCACATTAGGCAGCAGGCTAAACATAATGTTAATCAAGTGGAAGGCACTATTTTATTTAAAACCGACACTACCCTGATTCATTTTAATAAGTCAAAGATTCAAGTACTTAAACAAACTTGGAGTATTCAAAATGATAATCTCATCACATTTACCAAGAACAACCTAAGGTTATCAAATATGCGTATTAAAAGTGGAAACCAATCAATTAGTGCCGTTGGCTCTATCTCAAAATCTAACACCAACCCCCTATTAATTAAGGTATCAAATGTAGGTATGAGTAACCTTAACCCACTTGTAACCAATAAACTAGAGGGCACTTTTAATGGAACTGCTGCAATTTCGCAAGTATTTACTAACCCATTAATCGAAACAAACTTTAAAATTGACAGCTTTAGGGTGGATGGTCTCTTTTTTGGAAATATTAAAGGCATAAGCAACTGGAATCAGCCTAAAAATCAATTTGATGTTAATTTTATAGTAGAAAGAAACACCAATAAATTGGTTAGTATCAGTGGCTTTTATAAACCTTTGGGCGACCAAAATGCATTACAATTAAATGCCAAACTTATGAATACCGACCTTCAACTGGTAGAGCCATTTACCAAAATATTTACAAATATAGGAGGCACAATTTCTGGAGATATTACTATTACCGGTGCATTATTTAAGCCCATTTTAACTGGTAGCGGTTTAATTAATAATGCGTCATTTACAGTTGATTACCTTAAAACAAAGCTATACGCAAATGCTAACTGGCACCTCGACTCTACCAAAATTTCACTTAATAATGTAAACATTAAGGACGATGCTATTGGCAAAGGTTTTTTGCAAGCCAGCTTTACACATACTAATTTCAAATCGTTTGCCATGGATTTAAAAGGCAAATTTGAGAATTTAAAAGTACTCAATACGGCCTCAAAGGACAATGATTATTTTTACGGAACAGCCGTAGGAACTGGTAATCTTTCAATCACAGGCCCACTTAGTAATTTGGTGATAAGCACAAGGGCTAAAACCGAAAAAGGCACTAAATTTTACATTCCGTTGGGCGATAGTAAAAGTGGCGTAAAACAAGAAGATTTTATAGCGTTTAAAAACTTTACCAAAGAGGAAGTAGAGGCTAAAATTGAAGTAGAAAATAAGGTAAACCTTAAAAATGTTACGATAAACCTCGATATTGAAGTTACACCTGATGCCTATGCAGAAATAATTTTTGACTTAACCGCAGGTGATATTATTAGAGGAAATGGAAAAGGCAACTTAAGCTTAGGTCTTGATACAAAAGGCAAATTTACTATGCTTGGAGAGTATGAATTTACCGATGGTGCTTATAATTTTACGATGTATAATATTGTAAACAAAGAGTTTAAAATTAATCCTAAGAGTAAAATTACGTGGTCGGGCGACCCCTATTTAGCTAAAATGCAAATTGATGCCGTTTATAGAGTAAATACATCTCTTGCGCCTATCATTGATACTGTATATCAAGATCTTCCTGAGGTTAAAAGAATTTACCCCTCTAAAGTTCTGCTAAATTTAGAGGGCCCTCTCCTATCGCCCGCTATTGAATTTGATATAAAAATAGAAGATTACCCTAGATCGAATGTAAACATTGATACAGAAGTGAGGGCCTTTCTTAATAGAATTCATAACGATGAGCAAGAAATGAACCGACAGGTATTTAGCCTCCTCGTTTTTAGAAAGTACTCACCTCCCAATTCATTTTCAACAGGAGGCACGGTAGGCAGCAGTGTATCCGAATTTGTATCCAACCAATTAAGTTATTGGATTAGCCAAGTAGATGAAAACCTAACCATTGATTTTGACCTTGGCAATTTGGATGAAAATGCCTTAGAAACATTTCAATTACGGGTGTCGTATGCGTTTATGGATGGAAAACTAATTGTTACCAGAGATGGAGGTTTCACCGATCAAAATCAAGAGACTACGCTTTCGAGTATTACGGGCGATTGGACTGTGGAATATTTACTATCTGAAGATGGTAAGCTAAGAGTAAAAATATTTAAAAGAACTAATTACGACCAACTCTCGTCTTCTTCGGGTAGTAATGATGAGCTAATTAGTGGTGGATTTAGTTTATTATACACCACCAGTTTCGATAGTATTAAAGAGATTTTTAATAAAAACAAAAGCAAAAAATCAAAAAGGGATAAGTCGCCACCAGACACTAATAATGCCATTAAACCTGAAGATGACGAAAATACCCCCTAATATTCGTGATTAATTGCTATCTTGAGCAAAATTATAGTATGAAAGTTGTTGAAGTTGTAAAATCTTATGCTGACTCCATTGGTGGAAGTTTTTCTGCTTATGATGATTCTAAAGCAGCAGTAATTATTCCAATAGGCAAGCACCGCCACCAAACGGTATTGGCCGAAACTAAATCTATTAATGGATCGTTTTATATCGCCTTAACTTCCAAAATAAGTAATAAGGAGGCTATTAAAGATGCTGATATTTATGAAAAGCAAAAAAATCTACTTTTCGGAAAATTGGTTATTGAAAAAGAACATCTTGAAATAAAAGCCTACCTCGAAGAAAAAATGTCTCCGGCACTTATTGCTGAGGTATTTAACGAGATTGCTGCCTTTGCCGATATATACGAAAAACGATTTACAGGAAAAGATATCTATTAATTTATTATTTTTGCATGGCAGGCCGCCTTATCGTCCCGACTAGTCGGGGAGGAAAGTCCGGGCAACATAGAGCAACGCACTTCCTAACAGGAAGGTGCTCCGCCCGCTAGCTAGCGGGCGGGGTAACAGAAAGTGCAACAGAAAATATACTGCTTTCGGCAACTAAAGGTTGGAGGGTTAAGCCCTCCTTCGCTAAAGCTACTGAGAGCGAGGGTGAAAAGGTGGGGTAAGAGCCTACCGCTTTGATGGCGACATCATTGGCAGTGTAAACCTTGCGTGTTGAAAAATCAAATAGGTACTGTTCCCGACTAGTCGGGACTAGCTTGCTCGGTTAGTTTTGCAGTATGGGTAGATTGCTTGATCCTAATAGTGATGTTAGGGCTAGATAAATGATAAGGGTCCCGACATGTCGGGATACAGAACCCGGCTTACAGGCCTGCATTTTTTATTTATGCCACGAAGACACGAAGGCACAAAGAACCACCAAAATATTTTTGTTTTCTTTGTGTACCTTAGTGTTTTAGTGCCTTTGTAGCGCGTTATTTTTCTTTCTTTAACCTAGATTGAGCGATTCAGTAGAGATGAGAAGTGCTAAGAGACTGAGAATTAAAAGTTTACAAAAAACACAGGAACACCTAAAAGGTATTGCGAGTATTTTTGGAAGTCTTTTAAACTCAGTACATTAGTGCTTATCGCTTTAGTAAATCGCTCAATCTAGGTTTAATTCACATTTCTAATAATATGCCTTCCATTTTAATTGTTGATGACGAAAAAAGCATCCGGTATGCTTTAAAAGAAATTTTAGAAGATGAAAACTACACGGTAGATGAAGCTCCGGATGGTGTTGAGGCACTAAAAAAATTATCTGCTGCAAATTTCGATGCCGTGCTTAGCGATATTAAAATGCCTAAGATGGATGGCATCACATTGCTTGAAAAAGCGATTGAGCAAGGTATAGAAACTCCTTTTATAATGATTTCGGCACACGGCACCATTGATACCGCAGTGGATGCCACCAAAAAAGGAGCCTTTGATTTTATTGAAAAACCCCCCGATTTAAACAGGGTGCTGCTCGCAGTTAGAAATGCCGTTGATAAAGAAACCTTAGTAAAAGAGACCAAAGTTCTTAAAAAGAAGATTGCTAAATCCACAGCTATTATTGGTGAATCTGCCCCTATTCAAAAAGTATTTGATACCATTGATAAAGTAGCACCTTCTGAAGCACGGGTATTAATTACAGGTCCCAATGGGTCAGGTAAAGAACTCATTGCCAAAGCATTACACACCAATAGTGCAAGAAGTAAAAAATCGCTGGTAGAAGTAAATTGTGCAGCCATACCCAGTGAACTAATTGAAAGCGAACTATTCGGCCACGAAAAAGGCTCTTTTACCTCTGCCATAAAACAACGTATTGGCAAATTTGAACAGGCGCATAATGGCACGCTTTTTTTAGATGAAATTGGCGATATGAGCCTTTCTGCTCAAGCCAAAGTATTACGAGCTTTGCAAGAAAATGTGATTACGCGTGTGGGGGGTGATAAGGAAATTAAGGTAAATGTACGTGTGCTGGCAGCTACCAATAAAAATTTAAAAGAAGAAATTGCCAATGGTAATTTTAGAGAAGACCTATACCACCGGCTAAGTGTAATTATTATAGATGTACCAGCACTTAACAACCGAAAAGAGGATATACCATTACTTGTAAATCATTTTTTAACCCTTATTGCCAACGAGTATGGTGCTCCGGCAAAAACAATGGAAGCAGGGGCTATAAAATTACTTCAAAAACATAATTGGACGGGCAATATTCGTGAACTGCGCAATGTGGTGGAACGCCTTATTATTTTAGGCGGCCAAACAAGTATATCAGCCCAAGATGTAGAACAATTTGGACATATTGGATAATATATGTTACCAACCTTATAACCTGAATACTAATTTGGGCGCGGTTGAGCCCAAAGATTACGAGCCTTACCTGCCCTCCGTACAACTTCGGGAGGCGGGCGCTCGGTAATGACGATGCTCTTGAGCAAATAATATTAAAACAAAATTCTGTATTGAGGAATGATAAACAATCCTAACTGGTTTCGTTGATCAATTGTACCGGTAGCCGGATTAAAAAATTGCTCAAATATATTTACCCTATTCGTTATATTCTGAAAATCAATCAGCCACTCCTGCGAAATTCGTTTCATATCTAATCGAAACCCAATTTTAAAATCGGTTCTAAAATAGGGGTCGTACTGAAGCGAAAAGGCTTCAGTGTTATTAAAAACAGTTTCCCCTTCGATAATGGATTGATTTAGATCTATAGGTGTGTAAAATCTACCCCCAGAAAATGTAAGCTTTATATCGGTCGTAAGCACCCCTGATTTGCCTATTTTAAACTCCTTCCCTCCTAAGGTATTTAAAATATATCTGTTATTAAAAGCGGTATTTCTCCAAACCTCATCACTGCCTTGGTAGTTAGATTCGAACAGGGAGCCTGTTATTAGAAAATAATAAGAATTACTGAAGTTTTTTTCTAATGTTAATTCAAGTCCGTAGTTTCTGCCTATGCCGTTGTTTACCAAATTGGGTTCCATTTCAAAAGCGAACGAAGTACCCGAATTAAGGATTGAGTAAGAGCTTGAAATAGACTCGATGGGTACTTCAAACAGTGACTGAAAGTACCCCTCCAGTTTAAGATGCAAACTTTTACCTATCATTTGATTTATACCGGCTGAGAAATGGTGACTTCGTGTAAACCCAATAAACTCATTTGTATTTTTGGGACACCCTCTAAATTGCGAATAATTAACGATTAAAGGTTGCATTTGACTATGCAAACCATAACCAACTGTTAAACTTGTATTAGCTCCTGCTGTATATTGCAATCCCAACCTGGGTTCAACGCTTAACTGCTCAGTCAACCCTAAGTATTGCAAATGCAAGCCTGCAACTGCTCTAAATTTATCAGTAAATTTAAGCTGGTATTGCCCATAAAATTGGCTTAGTAAGGTGCCTCCATCTGCATCCGTGTCTTTAAACCAATCTCCTGTGGCATCCCTTATGCTGTCTTGAAAACTAACATCATAATAATTTAAGTTAAGCCCCAGTTCAACTTTGTTTTTTGCATTTATTTTTGATACCCATTTAGTATTTATACTATAATTTGTTTGTGTTTGATTATTGCGAATATCCTCTATTGCTTGGTTAACAGGGTTGTTTTCGAGTGAATCGATAATAACAGATGAAGATCGATAACTGGTAGCTATGGATGTATTTAGATACGTGTTTTTATTAAAATAATAAGTGTGTTTTAGCCCTACTACACCTATTTTGGCATCATTCTTCAGGTCAGTAGTTGTATATAAATTTCCTTCGCTATCTTCTTCTTCCACAGGTTCAAAATGTATATTACTTAATCCTCCTATTCCGAACAGTTTAAAAGTACCCGCCTTTTGAGTTGGAAAGTCTAGTGCAAAAGTTACATCTTGGTATTGAGGAATGGCTGCTCCTGTGCCAAAATCCACCCCCAAAGCCTGAAAAACACCCAACGTAGAGTACCTATAATTTACCATATAGGAGGATCTTGAACTTTTAGAAATTGGCCCTTCAGCTCCTAGTTCAAACCCATTAAACCCTAGTTGGCCTGTGTATTCTCTGGTAAATCCGTTTCCTTTTTTCATTTGCAAATCGAAAACACCCGACACCGTATTGCCATAAGCAGCGGGGTAAGCCGAGGTAATAAAATCTGAATTAGACAGGTTATTATTATTTAAAATACTTACTGGTCCTCCTGTGGAACCAAATGAATTATAATGATTAGGGCTTGGAATATCAATGCCATCTAATCGCCATAATAAGCTTACGGGCGAGTTCCCCCTTACTACAATGTCGTTTCTTGAGTCATCGGCATTAGATACACCGGCATAATTGCTGGCCATTCGAGCTACATCGTTTCTAGAACCTGCATACCTTCGGGTTTCAGCCACATCAAAGGTTCTAACACTTGAAACCGCAGCTTCATTATTAATTATCCGCTCACTTTGGGCTGTAATTATTATTTCGTCCATTGCCTGAACGTCTTCTTCTAAACTGGCATTAATTACAAGCTCTTTTCCTATTTCTAACAGTTGTTGGTTTAAGTAGCTGTCCTTATACCCTATAAAACTTATTTTTAGATTAACACGACCTACGGGTGCATTTTTAATTTCATAAAGACCATTGATATCTGTTACTCCACCAAGTAGTGGATTGGTATCTAAAATTACCACTGTAACTCCTACCATTGGGTACTGAGAATCAACATCTTTTATAATACCCCTGATGGTTTGAGTTTGGGTTTGAGCCTGTACACTAGCAACACCCAGTGTTGCAATTAGTAATAATAAAACGTTTTTTTTCAACATCATTTTTAGTTTTTCCATAATTGCAATTTTAGACCCATCCAAGCAGCCAAATAGAATTTACTGCCTCAAAGTGTTAAATAGGAGGGATTAAGTGTTGAATAGGAAAAATCTTGTGCTGAAAAGGAAGCTGACGTGCTAAACGGGAGGCTAAGCTTGTTGTAAATGATAATGTTCTACCAATTCGCGAGGGAAATTTCTGGAAACCGGAACCTCAAAATCTAATCCTTCCATTCGCAATGCTAGTGTACGCGCATTACCTGTTACTTCAATTACATAAGACCTGTTAATTAAATATGATTTATGACATTGCAGTATGTTTTGGTCGCTTTCAATCTTGCTTAGCAGGTTTTTTAAAGTAACTCTCCATAAATGGCTTTTTAGCTTGCCCTCCTCTACCCAAAAAACAGTTACGTAATTACCTCCTTCCGCTTTAACCAAAACCAAATTTTGGCTTGAGATAGTAATGGTTTTATTCCCATCCAGTGGCATTTTAAAACGGGTGTAATCAATAGGCACAGCGGACGTACTATCCATGGTATTTTCTACAACTTTAGCTAGTTTAGCATTTTGTGTAAAAAGTTGCCTTTCTACTATATAGTTCATTATTAATATTGGAAAAAGTCCTACAGAAAAAGTCATTCCGATATTTTCTAATAACCCCGTTGGAACCTCTTTAAAATGAGCTACAGTTGCCCCAAGGGTGTTATATATATACAAGGCATACCACCAGTTGAAGAAGGAAATTATCAGCAAAATCCAACTCATCAACATAATATTTTTTAGCAGATTCCAAGTGCCATGGTTAAACCAATCAGCTTTTAATAAAGGTAATATTTGCAAAGAAAAGTAAACTACTAAAACGGATATTACTCCATAACCCATTAAATAAACCGAATGAGAGGGATCTTCAACAATTCCGAAAGGTTTAAAAATATATAGAAAAAGGACAACAAAAACACCTGTAAACAAACTAATTACAAGTGCTTGTTTATAAGATTTAACAAAGGGAAATGGTTTAAGCAGCCAGTTTTTCACTTGGTGATTAAATTAGTATAGCATTTGTAGTTAACTTTTTATAAGACGCTTTACCCTGTAAATTATTTTATAATGTTCTAAAATATTCAATAATCGAACGAGCTTGCTCTTCGGATAACCCCATATCGGTCATTGGCACATTATTATATTCAGCCAGTAATGCTTTGGCAGTTTCATTTTTCTCTAGCATTTCTTGTGGGTTTAGTATCATATTCATTACCCACTCTGGTGATCTACGTTCTAATACTCCTTTTTGTGCAGGGCCAATAAATTTAACATCCACTTTATGACAGGCACTACACATTTGGTTATATAATTCTTTGCCAGCGTCTGCCATTTCCTGATTAATTGCTTCATCAAGTGTAATAGAAGTTACAGGCCCAATTCCTTTATCCTCCTTGCTACTGGTTGGTTTATCAACTATCTCTTCTACAACTGAAGGAGCAGCTTCTGTTACGGTGTCCTCTTTTTGCTCTGTGTTGCCACCACAAGAAATAACAGCAGCCAAACTAATAATTCCGAATGTGTATTTAATTTTATTCATTTTTTATGTTAATTATATCGTTAAATGTAGTTATAATTTAAGAAATGGCAACTATTCATGTTAAAAAAACATTGCTGCAAAGGCTGTAAGAGCCACTAAGAAGGGTTTGGATGAGGTTTTTATCCTGAAATTCTTCGGGATGGAAAGGTCACCAAAAGAAACTGTGTCAATTTCGATGTGCCTCTTAGCCTGTATAATTAAACAGGCGCATTTAGCGCTGCAAAATCATCGAAACTCAGTAGTTGGTAATCGCGAGCCATATTGGCTGTAAACTCAGACGAACGACCCAGTACTTGTAAGATAAGGTACTCTTTAAATTCATCGTAAGACATAATTATGCGATTTTCAATCTCTTTACTTGTAAAAGAATCTTCGCAACTTTCAATAAACTTATGCAAATACAGGGCATAAGAGTCTTGAATTGAATTCTCGTTGAGCTTTTGTGCCTCTTTATTAAATATATAAACTCCCATTAATTTCTTATTTTATTAACTGATGTTAACACAAAGTTAAACGCCTGAAGATAATATTTATTAGCAAAATTACCTAAATGTGCATTGGGTAAAACACTTAGACTTTTTAACTAATCTAATCAATCAGTATTTGCCAAGCATGATGAATGACTGCTAAAAATTAGCTATTTTTACAGATTATAAAACACCAGATGTTAAAAACAACACTCGTTATATTTCTCTTTATATCTATTCAATTACAAGCTCAAGAAACGGCTTCTTTTTTGTTTAATAAAGGGTTTAACTACATTATGGTAGATAAATCAACTTCTATTAAATACTTTACACAAAGCCTAGCAAAAGACCCCGACTTTAGTTTAGCCTATTACTACCGAGGGTTGGCCAATTATAAAATAGGAAATTATCAGTTGGCCATTGCCGATTTTGACAAAGCATTGATAAGCGATGAAAATATGATTAAATGTTTCGTATATAAAGGGTTTGCGCATCAACAACTTAACCAATCTACCCAAGCGCTCCATTCCTTTGAATCATATATGCAATCTAAACCCATTCCAACCTCTTCCGATCACCTTGTAGTAGCCAAAGCCAAAGCTGTAACAGGAGATATACAAGGAGCCTTATCTCATTATAAACAAGCCATTGGAGAGGTACCTTCTGAAGAAAATTTATACCGATTGTTTTTAGCCACTTACGATGCAAAAGATTATGCCAAGGCCTTAGATTTAATTAACCAGGTTATTCAATTAAATCCTTCATTTTATGGGTATTACATTCATAAAGGCAAAGTGGATCTTATGATTAAAAAGTTTGATGATGCGCTTCATAACTTTGACTTATCCATTGGGCTAAACCCCGAGGTAGCTGATAACTATTTTTTACGTGGAAATACGCTGGACACGCTTGGCAAATTTGATGAAGCATTAATCAACTACTCTACCGCAATTAAACTCAACCCGACTGATGGCACGTATTATTCCAAACGAGGCAACACTAAAATGACCCTTGGTAATAAAGAAGGTGCTTGCCTTGACTGGACTGTTGCAGGAAAATTAGGCTATTATGCCGACTTTGATAAAATAAAAACCGTATGCGAACAGACTACTGTTTATAGCAAGTAATATTGCACTGTATTAACTAATTAAAACCAACAAATTATTAATAATTACAATTATGGACAACAGAAAATTATTACCTTATGTGTTTATTATAGGGGCGGTTCTTATTTTCGGACTTATTCTATCAAATAGCACCTTTTTAACCATTAAACCGGGCGAAACAGGTGTATTATTCAAAAAATTTAGTAATGGCCTCGAAAAAGACGTCATTTATGGACAGGGTTTTCATGTAGTAGCCCCTTGGAACACTATGTTTATTTATAATGTAAAGGAGCAAACAGCCGAAGAAAAAATGAATGTGCTTGATAAAAATGGACTAAGCATTGCTGTAGATGTAACGGTACGATTTAACCCTTTTCCTAACAAAATAGGTTATGTACACGAACGTTTTGGCAAAGGTTATATTCAAACCTTAGTGGTGCCTGAAGTAAGATCAGCCGTGAGGCAGGTGATGGGGCGATATTCTGCTGAAGAAATTTATTCTACCAAACGGCAAGAAGTGGAAACAAACATTATTAACGAAGCCGAATCTACCTTAAGCGGTGAAGACAATAATATTAAGATGAATGCACTTTTAATTCGTGAAGTAATTTTGCCAATCAATATTAAAAATGCCATTGAGCTAAAGCTTGGCCAAGAGCAAGAATCATTGGCTTATGAGTTTAAACTAGAGAAGGAGAAAAAAGAAGCTGACCGTAAACGAATTGCAGCCGAAGGTGAAGCCAGAGCAAATGCTATTATCAACAGTAGTTTAACTCCAGAACTGTTAAAAATGAGAGGAATAGAAGCTACCTTAGAGTTATCAAAATCACCCAACAGTAAAACTATTATTATTGGCAGTGGCAAAGATGGTATGCCTCTTATTTTAGGAGGCAACTAAATATTTGTTAAAATTTACATTACAACTAATACAAAAGCGGTTATTTGCAATGTAGCCAAATTAAATCTTGCAAAATAAACACCTTGCAATATGATATTGCGAGGTGTTTTTAATTATTCAATATCTACTGCAAAATTTTATTATTTTGAGTAACCAAATCCCTTTTAATTTACACCAAAAAATGGTAAGTTGCATCTTAATTAAAATGCGTAAATAATCAATTTTTTATTATGTCAAATTCAGCAGAAATTAAAATAAATGGCAACACTTATGAGTTGCCCGTAATTAAAGGTACTGAAGATGAAGTTGCCATTGACATTGGTAAATTCAGAAGTGAAAGTGGAGTAATCACAATAGACCCGGGATTTAAAAATACGGGTTCAACCAAAAGCGCTATTACGTTTTTAGATGGCGAAAAAGGAATTTTAAGATACAGGGGTTATACAATTGAAGAGCTTGCTGAAAAGTCTTCATTTTTAGAAGTTGCATACCTGCTTATTTATGGTGAATTACCTTCAGAAGACGTGCTTACTAAATTTAAAGAGGATATTAGCCGCCACACATTAGTTCACGAAGATATTAAGAAAATATTAGATGGTTTTCCATCGGCTGCTCATCCAATGGGCGTGCTCTCATCTTTGGTAACTTCGCTTACTGCTTTTTACCCAGAGTCGCTAGACCCTAACAGGTCGGCTGATGAAGTAGATTTAAGTATTATAAGGCTTTTGGCAAAGCTACCAACATTTGCTACCTGGGCGTTTAAAAACGAAATTGGTCATCCGGTAATTTACCCTAAAAATAATTTAGATTATACTTCAAACTTTTTGCAAATGATGTTTGGGCTGCCAGCAGAAGAATACGAAGTTGACCCTGTGGTAGCCAAAGCATTAGATCAGCTGCTAATTCTTCATGCAGACCATGAACAAAACTGCTCGACAGCTACCGTACGAGTTGTAGGTTCTTCCCATGCAAGCCTTTTTGCCTCAATCTCAGCGGGTGTTTGTGCACTTTGGGGTCCTTTGCACGGTGGTGCTAACCAAGCTGTAATCGAAATGCTGGAGCAAATTCAGGCAGATGGAGGCAATACTGCCAAATGGATGGCCAAAGCAAAAGATAAAAATGACCCTTTCCGCTTGATGGGCTTTGGGCATAGAGTATATAAAAACTTTGATCCCCGTGCTAAAATCATTAAAAAAGCAGCCGATGATGTATTAAAAAAACTGGGCGTTAACGACCCAATTTTAGATATAGCCAAAGGGTTGGAAGAAGAAGCCTTAAAAGATCCGTATTTTGTAGAAAGAAAGCTATACCCTAATGTCGATTTCTACTCTGGTATTATTTACCGTGCCTTAGGCATTCCTACCGAAATGTTTACCGTAATGTTTGCACTAGGTCGTTTACCAGGCTGGATAGCCCAATGGAAAGAAATGAGAGAAAATGGAGAACCTATTGGCCGTCCTCGCCAAGTGTATGTAGGCAATAACGAAAGAAGCTACGTACCAATGGATAAACGATAAATTAAAATTAATTACTGAAAAAAGTTGTTGAGTTGTCATTTATCTTTGGCTTACTCAACAACTTTTTTTTTAATAGAGAATTGATATGGCAACTCAAGAAGAATTTGAAAAGGCGGTAGTTCGCTCAAAAGAATTAACTACTCGACCAAGTAATGAAGACTTATTAAAGCTTTACAGCTTATTTAAACAAGCCACCGAAGGAGATGTAACAGGAGAACGACCTGGAGGGTTTGATTTTAAGGGAGCTGCTAAATACGATGCTTGGCAAGGCATTAAGGGTATTTCTACAGAAGAAGCCAAAATACAGTACGTTGCCCTTGTAGAGCAATTACATAACAACAGTTAAAGGAACCTCTATTAATGAAACTGTTCTACCAGCCCGATATAATGAAGGGTTCTCACTTTTTAACCGAAGAGGAATCTAAACACTGCGTAAAAGTATTGCGCCATACGGTGGGAGACACCCTGGATGTGGTAGATGGTAATGGGGCTAAATTTAAGGTGCGCATTACAGAAGCGCATCCAAAAAAAACTGTGTTTGACGTAATTAGCCACCAACGTAAGGAGGAGCTCCCCTACTACATTCATATTGGCATTGCTCCTACCAAACAAATTGAACGTACGGAGTGGTTTCTAGAAAAAGCCATCGAAATTGGGGTAGATGAAATCAGTTTCTTTTTTGGACGCCATTCAGAGCGAAAAAATATTAACCTTGATAGGATGCATAAAAAGGCCATTTCGGCTATGAAACAGTCGTTAAAATATCAACTACCTGTAATTAAGCTCTACCAAGATATTGAAAGCCTTATTAGCCATATACCAGCTAATCAATCAAAATACATTGGATACGTTGATTTTGATAATTCTTATCAATTAAAAGACGCAGCCCAACCCAACGAAAACTCACTGGTGCTTATTGGTCCCGAAGGAGATTTTAATGAAGATGAATTAGAATTAGCCTTATCCAATGGCTTTAAAAAAGTAAGCCTCGGCCCACATCGATTGCGAACTGAAACCGCAGGATTGGTTGCTTGCCATACACTTAATTTGATTAATACCTAAATACCGACTGGCTGAAATCTCAATAACAAAAATTTCAAACCATGCAAGTGTTTGGTGTTTAGGCGATTGAAATTTATTTGTTATTTGAATATTGTCATTTGTTATTTCTGAAAACATTTACTTTATGAACAGACACTAATTAAGCTTATAGCTTAAAGTAAGCTCCAACAGAATAAGTTCGATTTGCAAAAATAAGTTTGCCCCAAGCGGCAGTCCCCATATTAGCAGATATTCCCCATTTGTCAGATAATTTTATAGATACCTCAGGTGTAATTGCTAAATATTCTGCATTATTGGCAAATAAGCTGGTTCCATCAGCAATAGGCACTCTGTTGCCATTCATAAAAGAGCGAACCCCATTAACTCGAAGTAGCACAAAAATAAATTTATACTCCAGTCCAACCTCAATGCCGTATCTAAATTCATCTGAAAAGCCATTGGTTCTATTATTCAAAGCCACAAAAGCATTTGCATAAGGGTGTAAAGAGCCAATTTTAAAACCCTTGCCTGCATCTAATTGAATTATTTGGTTAAATTCGCCATCGCCTGTTTGCAATATACCATCCACTCCTCCACTACTTTCTCCGAACGGAAGTCCAAGTATTAAACTCGCACTTACTGCAATGCTCTTCCCGTTGGTGAGTCCGTATTTAACAGATAAATCCATATCTCCAACCCCGTTAATGGCATCTTGAGGTGCATTTATTTGACCCATAGCACCTGTTTGTTCATAGGCAACGGCTCTTGCATAAAGCGGCCAATTAACAACTGCCGTAAACCTGTCTGATAAACCATATTCTCCATAAGCACTTGTAAAAAACAACCCTTGATCTCTAGTGGGCTCAACAGTTCCTATGCTGTTAAAATATTGGTTCGATAATATCCAAAATTGGCTAAGCTTAAAATACCCTTTTCCTTTGGGTTGAGGCCAGCCTCCCCCTCCAATTACCGGAGTTTGTAATAGAATGATAAAAAGGACAATAAATAACTTTTTCATAACAGGAATAATTAAGGTACAGTTAATCTTTTTGATATGCAAATTAACGAAAACAACTTATTAATGTTTAAACAATTTAATTAAAGATATTCATTTTCTTGGCTTCCCATACAATTGAATTAGAATCATTCACCGTTTCCACAAGCTAAGTAATTTTTAAACCCCTTTAATAATTTGCATTTTTATAGTTGATGATTGATTTTTACCCCTTATGGTACTCAACTACATTTGGATTGCTTTTTTCTTAATTGCGTTTGTAATCGGCTTAGCTCGTCTTATTTTTTTAGGTGATGTTGACATATTTCCGGCAATGTTTAACTCCATTATGGATTCTGCCAAGTTGGGGTTTACTATTTCGTTGGGGCTAACCGGTGCTATGACCTTATGGTTAGGCATTATGAAAATTGGTGAAAAAGGGGGCATTGTTCACATATTTTATAAAATAACAGGCCCATTATTACGCAAACTATTTCCCAGCCTCCCTCCTGATAGTAAGGCATTTGGCCCAATGATTATGAATGTATCGGCCAATATGATGGGGTTAGACAATGCAGCTACTCCCCTTGGCCTCAAAGCAATGGAAGAAATGCAGGTGCATAACCCCAATAAAGACACGGCTTCGGATGCACAAATAATGTTTTTGGTACTAAATACTTCAGGCTTAACTATTTTGCCTATTAGCGTTATGGTAGTTCGCGCTCAAATGGGTGCAGCAGACCCTTCCGATATTTTTATTCCAACCTTGTTGGCCACCTATTTTGCCACACTTGCAGGCATTATTGTGGTATCCGTCTATCAAAAAATCAATTTGTTTAGCAAAGTTATTTTGGGCTACCTTGGCACCTTAACGGTACTTATAGCAGGCTTTATTTGGTATTTGAGCCAACTGCCACGCGAGCAAGTTTCTACCATTTCTGCGGTGGCAAGTAACCTAATCCTATTTTCTGTTATTATTAGCTTTATACTATTAGCCATTTTTAAAAAAGTAAATGTATATGAGTCATTTATTGATGGTGCCAAGGAAGGTTTTACGATTGCAATTAAAATCATTCCTTTTCTGGTAGCAATGCTAGTAGCCGTGGGTGTTTTTAAATCATCGGGAGCCTTAACTTATTTGGTGGATGGCGTTAAATGGGTGGTGCTAGCCACAGGCATTAATGCCGATTTTGTTGATGCGCTGCCTACTGCATTTATGCGCCCGTTAAGTGGCAGTGGAGCCAGAGGAATGATGGTTTCTACCATTGAAACCTTTGGGGTTGACTCATTTGTAGGTCGCTTGTCAAGTGTAATGCAAGGTTCCACAGAAACCACCCTTTATGTAATTGCTGTTTATTTTGGCGCTGTTAACATTAAAAAAACGAGGTATGCAATATCAGCAGGGTTAATTGCCGATGCAGTAGGTATTATAGCCGCCATTTTAATCTCATATATGTTTTTTCATTAGTAAATTATGAGTCCGCAAATTTTAAGCACTGATACAACTAAGGGGTTATAATTTTTAGGATAAAAACAGCTAAGTTTGTGGTTAGTATCTGCACAAAAATAGTTTTTTTATGATTTAATTAGATTAAGGAACATTTGTAATGAGTAGATGTTTTTTTTAACAGGTACTTATCTAAATTGACAAAAACAAGCATCACCCCCATAAAAGGTTAAGAAACTAAAAACGAGTTGATCTTACGTTGATCTTTAGAATGGTGCTACACTGAAAGTTACATTTACTACTTGAACTTAAGCAATGTTTAATCAAAGACAATTTTTATTGCAATGTCGTTTAGTTAAGCCGGAACGTCATCGCGAGGCACGAAGCGATCTCAAATTTTGGATATCCAGCGTTGAAACAAGCAGACTGCCGCACTACGCTCGCAGTGACGAAAAGCTTAACTAAACGACATTGATTTTTATTGCATACATTTTTTGCGTTTTTAGAAACACCTATACTATGAATGTATTTTTAACCGGAGTAAAAAAAGAAGCTAAAGCAAGAGATGCTGATGAAATTATATACTCAAATATTGCTTCAATAATAGTTTCTTTTGCTGCATTCGCTATTTTTCTTATACTATTAAAGAGCTATGGCTGGATGGTGCCGGTGTATGTAGCACTGGGTATGGTTTTTTTTATTAACCTTACAGTAGTATTAAACTATTTAGGACTTACTCTTGCCAGCAGGATTTTTCTGTCTTTATTACCTCCAATTGTAATATTGGCCGGAGACTTGTTAACACTTATTATAATCCCTGATGGCACACATCCATTTTCGTTTGATATAAGGGTTCTTATTTTATCACTGGTGGTTTTGCCCTTGTTATTATTTACTATGAAAGAGCGGGTTTACATAGCAATACCCTTAGCTTTTATTGGTATAATTTTACTGTTTTTCGATTATATACATACATTATTTGGCATAAATTTATCAAATACATTTGGAGCTCACTACTATATTTCAACTCTTTTTTATGCAATAGCCTTTTTGTTTATTGTAAGTACCCTGCTAGTTTTTAAAGTACGATGGTGTAAACTAAATAAGATTAATGAAAAACTACTTTTAAAATTAGAACAAAAGGTAACAGAAAGAACGCAAGAACTTGAGCTTCATTCACAAGAACTTATTAAGCATAATAACGAGCTTGAACAGTTTTCATTTACGGTTTCTCATAATGTAAGAGGCCCAATAGCTAGGTTATTGGGGCTAACCGACCTTTTTACTAAAGTAGAGGCGAATGAATATAATGCTATTATTAAACAACTACGTTTAACAGCCGAGACTTTAGATACGGTTATTTCTGACCTAAATGAAATCCTTCAAATTAGAAACAACCTCTATTCTATAAAAGAATATGTAGATATTTCTGAAGAAATAGTAAAAGCTCAGCAATTATTATCAGGGGCTAATGGAGAAGTGTTCTCGTTAAAAAATATAGAATTGAATATAAAAACAAACAGAGTGTTTGGGGTAAAAGGATATATTCAAAGTATTTTATATAACCTGATTGGCAACGCCATTAAGTACAAAAAAGAAGGTGTTGACATACAGATAAAAGTTTCTACAGAACTAAAGGGCAAGAATGTACTGTTAAAAATTGAAGATAACGGGCAGGGTATTAATCTTGAAAGATTTGGAGGGAAAATATTTAAAATGTACTCCCGTTTTAATATAGAAACCAAAGGTAAAGGGTTGGGTCTTTACCTTGTTAAGCAACAAGTTGAGTCGATGAGCGGGTCAATTAAAGTTAAGAGCAAAGTAAATCAGGGAACAACTTTTTCAATACTTTTACCAATTCCTGATTCTTCTCAAATTGAAAACCAAGTTTATTATGAAAACGATGTTGTAATGTTCACTTTTAATGGGTTATTAAAGAGTTCTTTAATATTTTGGAAAAGAAAACCCTCCCCTGATGAATTTCGCGAAGCTATTACTAATAACATTAAAAATTTATCAGTGTACACTACTAATTTTTGGATAAACGATACTACCAATTTTGGTAGTATTTCTGAAAAAGACCAGAAGTGGTTTAATCAAAAGGCCATACCTGCTGCACTGGAGTCTAGCATTAAAGGCATAATTATAATTAATAAAGAAGGAAGAGGTTTTAAAAGTTCACAGTTTGATTTATTAAAACATATTTGTAACCTTAAGGGAATAGTATTAACATTTAAATATAATGTAAAAGAAGCCAATGCATTTATTTTAAATTTTAGCAAAGAGTCCGCTCGCACTAATGTATTAGAAGATAAAGCAAGCTAACTATTTTATGTGCAAAAAAATGTAAATTCCTCATAGATTTCACTAACTATTTATAACCCAACTATTAGATTTAACCTAACTTAGCAACCAAATTCAAACAAAACTTATATGTCAAAGCAAACTTTGCTTTTCCTTAGCATTATTACATTAGTTGGTTGCAATGCACACACCAAAACAGAGAAAGAATCTTCTTTTGTTAAACTAAGTGGTGATAAAATTGCAGCACATATTAAAGTACTTTCTTCTGATGAATATGGTGGGCGTAAGCCCTTTACCAAATACGAAATAAAAACCATTGAGTACTTACAAAATCAGTTGAAGCAAATGGGTGTAGCACCTGGAAATGGAGAGTCCTATTTTCAGAAAGTGCCTATGGTTAAAATTGAAGCAACTAAAATGTCTCCTCTAAAAATAAAAGGAGAAGGTTTTGAAAAAGAATATAATTACAAAACTGATTTTGTGGCACTTACACGTAGGGTAACAGACTCTATTGCAATTGAAAATTCAGCCTTAGTATTTGCTGGCTATGGAGTGGTAGCCCCAGAGTATAATTGGAACGACTATAAAAATATTGACGTAAAAGGAAAAACCGTGCTTGTATTGGTAAATGACCCAGGTTTTGGAACCAACGATAGCACCTTTTTTAAAGGAAATGCCATGACCTATTATGGCCGGTGGACGTATAAGTATGAAGAAGCTGCACGCCAAGGTGCCACAGGCATAATAATTATACACGACACTAAACCAGCTAGTTACCCTTGGGGCGTGGTAGAAAATGGCTGGACTGGTGCCAATTTATACCTTAACCCAGAAGACAATAATATGAGCCGTTGTGCATTCGAGGGTTGGATAAGCCTTGAAACAGCCAAAGAACTATTTGCTGCAGTTGGTAAAGAAGCCTATAACTTTACCTCTGATGCTAAATCCACTGATTTTAAAGCATTCGATATGAATTTATCCGTATCACTTTCATTTACAAATACCTCCAATTTTTCCGAATCTAATAATGTAGCAGGTGTTATTAAGGGTACTGATAAACCAGAAGAGGTAATTATCTATTCTGCCCATTGGGATCATTTAGGTTTTGGCACTCCTATTAATGGCGACTCCATTTATAATGGAGCTATTGATAATGCTTCGGGCACAGCCACTTTACTCGAAATTGCCAGGGCATTTGCTACTGGAGAAAAACCAAAACGTTCTGTATTGTTTTTAGCGGTTACAGCCGAAGAACAGGGGCTATTGGGCTCTGCCTACTATGCCGAAAACCCCATTTACCCTGCCAATAAAACAGTAGCTGTAATTAATATGGATGCGTTAATGGCTATTGGCGAAATGAAAGATTTAACCGTAGTAGGTCACGGTCAATCTGAGCTAGACGAACTTGCCAAAAAATTTGCTACGCAGCAGGGTCGTTACATTATACCAGATCCAGAGCCAGGCAGTGGGCATTTCTTTAGATCAGATCATTTTAGTTTTGCAAAGATTGGCATTCCAGCTCTTTATGCGTCTGGCTCTTATGAGCATATCACCAAAGGAGTAGAATATACTAAAACAAAATCAGAGCGATATGTAGCCAATGATTACCATCAGCCATCAGACGAGTTTTCTAATGAATGGGATATGAGCGGAATGGTGCAGGATGGCACGTTATTCTATCAAATTGGTAATCAACTCGCCAATGACACGGCCTTTTGGCCTAAATGGAAAAAAGGATCGGAGTTTAAGGCAATTAGAGAAGAAAAATAAAGTTATCTTCTTGCAACTTCAACCAAATTTTAGTGATTTTACCTCCGAATGAGTCTTAGCCTTAATGAATTTGAGCAGCTATTCGGCCAATATTTTGAGCCGATTAAAAACTTTGTCTATTTTAAAATAGGTAACACGTCTGTTTCGGAGGACATTGTGCAAGAAACCTTTATTAAACTATGGGAACGAAGAACCGAAATAAAGCAAGAAACCGTATCGAGTTTAATTTACACCATTGCTGGTAATTTAGCAAAAAACCATCTCAAGCATCAGCATGTAGTATTTAATTTTGCCAACAAAAAAACGGAAGACAGGTTTCCGGAAACCCCACAGCAAATACTTGAGCAACAGGAATTTAAAAAGAAATTAGAAAGTGCGCTAGGCAGCTTATCAGAGGCACACCGCACTACTTTTTTAATGAATAGGATTGAACAAATTACTTACTCGGAAATTGCTACCCGTTTAGGTATTAGTGTAAAAACAGTTGAAAAAAGAATGAGCGTATCACTAAAGCATCTTTATAATAAATTGGGCTACCAGTTATAATCTTATCCAATTATAGAAAATTACTATTCATTACTCATTACCTTTAACGTGTTAAAACAGATTGTTAACTATCCTGATTAATTCATGAATTAATCAGGATATACCTTTTATAAAGTGCTGTCACATATTAATGAGCTTAAAATCGACTTTAGTATTTATTCTACTTTTTATTGGCAACTTAGCTAATGGGCAGCAAAAGGAAAATATTAAATATGTGTCGGTCAGTTTTAGTAATATAAAGTTTGATGAGGCACTAAGCCAAATAACAAATACCTATAACATCCCAATAGCCTATAACACAGCCGAAACACATAAATATGTTGTTTCGGCTGTGTACGAGCAAATGCCTATTGATGAGGTGCTTAAGCATTTGGCCAAATCGGTTAATATGGATGTAGCTAAAATAAATAATGTATATATTATTAAGCCTGGCAAAAAAGAGTATAGTAATGTTAACATCTCCGTACGATTAGAAGACATAACCTCGAGAGAGCCGCTACCTTATGCCCTTGCTTCGGTCGAAAACTCAACGCTATTTTCCACTACTAATAAACTAGGCGTTTTTAATTTTATAAATATCCCTGACTCTTCTAACATTCAAATTAGTTATTTAGGATATAAAGACACGCTAATAGCAGTTAGAAACCTTAAGGCAACACTTAGTCTTACACCCGACCCTAGTCTATTAAAAGAAGTAGTAATTAAAGACCAAGGCTCTAATACCATACAATATGGAGAAGAAACCAGCAAAATTACGTTTAACCCATCCGCGTTGGATAGGCTACCTGTATTGGGTGGCAATGATGTATTTAGAGCATTGCAACTCCTGCCTGGCATAAGCGGCACTAACGAAACCTCTTCTGGGCTTGTTGTAAGAGGCAGTTCGCCAGATAAAAACTTAGTTTTATTAGATGGTTATGCACTCTACCATGTAGATCATTTTTATGGGATTTACAGCGCATTTAATTCCAAAGCCATTAAAAGTGTTCAGTTGTATAAAGGTAATTTCTTGGCTAAATATGGAGGCCGATCATCAAGTGTAATGGTACTAGCCGCTAAGGATGGAAATAAAACCAAATTTGCGGGCGATATAGGTGTAAATTTTGTTGATGTAAATGGTGTATTTGAATTTGTTTTATCAGATAAATTAACACTTGTTGCTGCTGCTAGAAGATCCATAACCGATGTGGTGGAAAACTATCTTTTTAAGGAGCTGTTTGATAAAGCCGTTATAAACTCCGGAGATGTAAATAACGTATCTAACTTAGAATATAATGAGCTAAACCCCAATTTTAGCTTTGGCGACTATAATCTTAAAATGACTTACCAACCCACTGAAAACGACCAACTTGCGGTTAGTTTTTATGCCAGCAACGACAACTTAAGCTATGAATATAAATCTAATATTGAAAAAGTTGTGGAATACACCACGTCAGAACGTAGCATTTGGGGCAATTTAGGATTTAGTACTATCTGGTCTAAACAATGGAACAAAAAACTTACCACTCAGTCTCAAGTCGCTTATTCTTCTTATTACAGCAATACCAAATTAGAAAATTCTTTTGTTTATAACGATACTTTGGGCCTTGCAGATGAAGAATACGTGCAAGCGCAAAATAATAATGTAAGAGATTTTACACTGAAAATTGACAACCAATACCGAACTTCAAAAAATACAGTTATTGACTTTGGTATTGCCAACACTTTTAACACAATAAACCTTTCATCTACCATTAATGAGGAGGAATTTCCTTTGCTAAAACAAGAAGGAAACCAATTTCAATTTTATAGTGATTATAATGTATTTATAACGCCAAAAATAGAAACTAAATTAGGCTTAAGAGGAAATTATTTTAATTTAACGGACATTCTTTATTGGGAACCAAAAGTTAATTTAAAATACCATGCACTACCTTGGATGACCCTAAAAGGATCGTGGGCAATGAACAACCAAATGATTTCGCGAATACTTAGACTAGACCTGTTTACCAGTAATCCAGATTTTTGGCTACTGTCCGACAGAAATATACCGGTTATTAATTCAAATCACTTTGCAGGTGGGGTTCATTTAGATTTTTCAGTAGTAACTATAGATATTGAAGGGTATATTTCAAATACCTATGATGAGGTTCAGTATTTGCCATCGCTAAGAAATTTTGATGTAGAGGATCAAAGCCAAGAACAGCTATACGCTAGTGGTGATAGCAAAACCAGAGGAATTGAAGTTTTAATTGAGAAAGGGGTAGGAAATTACTCTGGCTGGGTAAGTTATACGCTAAGTAATTCGTTAAACTACTTTGAAGAGCTAAATGGAGGAAAGCCTTTCCCATCTAGGTTTGACCAACGGCATGAGCTAAAATTGGTAAATATGTATAATGTTGGAAAATGGAATTTTTCACTAATCTGGATTTATGGCACCGGAAGACCCTATTCTGCCCCTGAAGGAAGTTATTCCTTATCAACCATAGATGGCTCAAATATTAGCAATATTGCCTACTCCAGAATTAATAATGAACGGCTTCCTGATTACCATCGCTTGGATTTATCATCTACCTATAATTTTAAATTAGGCAATACAAAAGCTAAAGTTGGGCTTTCTATATTTAATGTTTATAACCGCAGAAATATAAAGTATAGGAGGTTTAGCAAAATTAATTTTGATGAGGATGGAAACCTTCTTGCAAACGATAAATACATTGTATCGGATATTTTACTATTGGGCGTTACGCCCAGTGTTTTTTTAAATTGGGAATTTTAGAATGAAGAATAGTTTATACATCATACTCGCATTTAGCCTGTTTTCTTGTGCTAGCTTTGAAGAACCCCCAAGTTCTTTAGTAGTTGAGGCTTATATCTATGAAAACAGACCTGTGGAAAACATTAAAGTAACTTTGGTAAATCCTATTAATTCAGAGTTAGCCGAAGTGCCAGTTTCGGGAGCTGAGGTAATAATAGTTTCTAATAATGTTGGCTATCTGCTAACAGAATCAAACGTGCCAGGATTATACAATTTGGAAAACAACCTGAGGGTTGAGAGCGGAAACTCTTATACGCTCACAGTAAAATATGATGATATAGAAATGGAAGGGCAAACAACCGTTCCATTAAAAATAGAAAACTTAAGTGTTAATAAGGATACTTTGACATTGAATGAGCCAAATCAGTTTTTAAATATTACTTGGAAAAATGAAGAACAATTGTGGTTTTTAGGAGTAATTGCATTAAATAATGCAGATGTGAGCGACTTTCCTTTTAATAGTTTTTTTAGTGTTCCAACGCAAGAAGCAACCTTAAAAATAACGCCTGATGATGTTCAAAACGAAGGAAAGCAAGATTTTATATTGTATGGCATAACAAAGGAGTATGAGGATTTATACCGAATTTCAACTTCTACTATAGGCTCTTCTAATGCCGGAAATATGACCAACGGCTTTGGGATCTTTGCCGGGTTTAGCACCGACACATTATCTTTTGTCGCTATTCAAAAATAACAAACTTTAGGTAGGGTAAGTGTGGAGATAATTGTATGTTTAGTAGAAGAACAAGAAAATAATGAAAGAAGAACTTGATAATAAAATCAACCAAGTATTATCAGGGTGGGCAACTCCTTCCATAAAGTCTAAAAAAACAGTTTGGGCAGCAATTGCTGCCCAAATTAAGGAAGAACCTGCACAGGTTATTCCTTTACATAAATGGCGATGGGTTGCGGCTGCATCTGTGCTTTTAATTGCTGTTTCCTTGGGTGCTTTTTATTCAGCTCAGGTAACTATTAATACCCAAAGCCAAAAACTGGCATTTACCTTGCCTGATGGCTCTAATGTGGATTTAAATAAAAATAGTACCGCCTCTTATAATACATTGCTATGGTATTTAAACAGATCAGTTTCTCTCTCGGGCGAAGGCTTTTTTACTGTTAAAAAAGGAAAAAAGTTTAGTGTAAACACTAAGAACGGAACAGTAACTGTTTTAGGCACTTCTTTTAATGTGCTAGCTCGCAAAAATAATTTTGCGGTAGCCTGCTTTACGGGTAAAGTAGTGGTTGCTAATGGCGTAAACACAACAATAATTACTAAAGGCGAAATTGTTACACAATCAGTTAAACAAACTTTAATAAAAGAGCAATTGGCAGCCAATACAGAGGCTACCCCAGCGTGGCTTACAGAAAATTATTCGTATAATAATAAAAAATTAGCCTCCGTTTTAGCCGATATTTCGGCTCACTTTGAAATTAAAATTAGCGCAAGTAGTAAAATTAATAAATTAAGTTTTACAGGTGCTTGGGATAAGTCGATGACTTTAGATGAAGTATTGCAAATTGTGTGCTTGCCTTTTGAGTTGGAAGCAATATCAGTTTCTGATGCCAATGTTAAGATTCAAAAAATAGAAGAGTAATTCGGGGGCTATCCCCTACTTATATTAAATTCAATCGTTCTACGAATAATATTTGCTCTATTAATAGCTTCATCTGCTTTAAGCCCTTGATACATTTCATTTACTGTTTCGGTAAATAGCGCAATCCACTGGTCAAAATGCTCCGCTGTAAGTTTTTCTTTTTGATGAAGCTTGATATGCATACCCATCACATCACCATTAAAGCCAGGCTTACCCAATAAAATTGATTCCCAAAAGGCATAAATTTTAGGCATATGTGCTTCCCAATCTAAGTTGGCTATGTCATTAAAAAGATAAGCGATGGTATCATCTACCTTTACTTTTTCGTAGAATGCATCTAAAAACAACTTTACATCCTGCTCGTTTTCTATGTCTTTCATAATTTATGTAAATATATCTTCTATTAAAAAAATGATTGAATGTATTAATGATAAAATGTATTAATGAGTGAATGTATTAATGAGTGAATGATTAAATACTCTTCATTTTTAATTCACTCATTCTATCATTGGCTCATTCTACCATTGCTTCATTCTATCATTCACTCATTCTACCATTGGCTCATTCTACCATTGCTTCATTCTACCATTCACTCATTGGCTCATTTAGTTTACTTAAAACGTTCAAAAGCAGCACGTTCTAAGGCCTCTCTATCATCAGGGTGCGAAATTTCTATCAATCGCTTAGCCCGCTCTCGCAA
>JALSJD010000010.1 GCA_026989535.1 Cyclobacteriaceae bacterium | reverse complement strand
TAAGTTAATAGAAAATGCCGTGGAGGAGATAGCAAAGCTCCCTGGAATTGGTAAAAAAACGGCACTCCGGTTAGCCCTACATTTATTAAAGCAAGAAAAAGGAGAGGTAAAGGGACTCAGCGAATCATTAGTTGATTTGCGAGAAAATACGCAATACTGTACCTCTTGTTTTAATATTTCGGACAGTGCCACCTGCGCTATTTGTGCAAGCCACAAAAGAGATAATGCAATTATTTGTGTGGTGGAAGATACACGCGATGTTATGGCCATCGAAAATACCAGCCAACATTTTGGGCTATATCATGTTTTGGGCGGTGTAATTATGCCTATTGATGGCATTGGCCCTGCCGACTTAACTATTGATGCATTAATAAATCGAGTGGCTGCAACCAATGGGAATGTGCAAGAAATAATTTTGGCTTTACCCGCTACTATGGAAGGAGACACCACTGCTTTTTACATTACTAAAAAGCTAAAAGCCTTTGGTGTAAAAGTTACCGCAATAGCACGTGGCGTGCCTGTAGGCGGAGAGCTTGAATATACTGACGAAATTACCTTAGGCAGAAGTATTATGAATAGGCAATGATACCCACCCTTACTATTTGGGAATTTAGAGACACTGTATAGTCTATTATTACACAAAATTTACCAAAACTGTAGAAAGAGGTAAAACACCTAAGCGTAGTTTTAAACTAAAACACACGCAGATAGAATAAATTTTTTAGCTTTGCATCTTTATTGAAACAGAAAATATGGCAAACAACTTACTAAAAGGAAAAAGAGGAATCATTTTTGGTGCCTTAGATGAAAATTCTATTGCTTGGAAAACCGCTCAGGTTATACACGAAGAAGGAGGAGCGTTTGTGTTAACAAATGCCCCTATCGCAATGAGACTGGGAAAAATAGACGAACTAGCCGAAGAGTGTGGTTCAAAAGTTATTCCGGCAGATGCAACTTCTGTTAAAGACCTTGAAAACCTTGTGAGCCAATCTGTTGAAATATTAGGAGGCAAACTCGACTTTGTTTTGCATTCTATTGGGATGAGCCCCAATGTAAGAAAAGGGAAATCTTACGGAGATTTAAATTATGAATGGATGCAAAAATCGCTGGATATTTCAGCAATCTCTTTTCATAAAGTGATGCAAACCTTAGAGAAGCAAGATGCCATGAACGAGTGGGGTTCTATTATAGCCTTATCGTACATTGCGGCTCAGCGCACCTATCCTGATTATTCGGATATGGCACAGGCAAAAGCAATGCTTGAATCAATTGCGCGTAGTTATGGCGAACGTTACGGCACGTTAAAAAATGTGCGTGTTAATACCATTTCACAATCGCCTACTATGACGAGAGCAGGTAGCGGTGTTGGTGGATTTGATGCCTTTTTAGAATTTGCCAAAAACATGTCGCCATTAGGCAATGCTTCGGCAGAAGCATGTGCAAACTATATTGCCGTTATGTTTTCTGATTTTACCAGAATGGTAACTATGCAAAACCTAATGCACGATGGTGGTTTCTCAAATTCGGGTATGACCCAAAAGGTGATTGATAAAATCCTTTTGAAATAAAAATTACAGATTCCTCCCGAGTACTCGGGAAGAATGACGTAAAACTATGCTGGTATTTCCAAATGCGAAAATAAATATTGGGCTAAACATAACCCAAAAACTCCCCACTGGATACCACCACATTGAATCCTGCTTTTACCCTATCCCTTTAACCGATGCATTGGAGGTAATTAAAGCTGATGTGCTTTCGTTTACGTCTTCGGGCATTGATATACCGGGCAATAAAAAAGAAAATTTATGTTTACGGGCCTACCATCTGGTAAAAGAGGCGTATGATATTCCTCCAATTGCCATTCATTTGCACAAAAAAATTCCTGTTGGAGCTGGCTTGGGTGGGGGTTCTGCCGATGGCGCTTTTATGATTAAGTTGCTAAACGCCAAATTTGAGCTAGAAATGTCGGCAACTCAAATGGAAACAATGGCTGGTAAATTAGGCAGCGATTGCCCTTTCTTTATTAAAAATAAACCAATGTTTGTAGAAGGCACAGGCAATGTGTTTTCTAAAATAGATTTATCGTTAACAGGATATTACTTGGTGTTGGCAATGCCAAATATCCACGTTTCTACTAAAAAGGCGTATGCAGCAATTATTCCGCAAAAACCAAAGACGCACTTAAAAAAAGAATTAGAGAACACCTCAATAGCTGATTTTCAAAAAAGTATAAAAAATGGTTTTGAAATACCCGTATTTAATCAGCACCCTGAGCTAAATAAAATAAAAAACCAATTAGTAAAGCAAGGAGCTCTTTATGCAAGTATGAGCGGGTCAGGTTCTTCGGTTTACGGTATTTTTAAAAACAACCCTCAACTTGTATCAAAACTGGAATTTAGTGTTTTTAAATTAGATTAGTCTTTTGTTTTTCCAAACCGTTTAAGTACACCTATCGAAAAAACAGGGCTGTTACCGTAGCCAGCATTATCAAAAAATGCAAGCCTTAAATATCCCAAATTAGCATCTAAAGACCACCCTTTACTTATGGCTATTTCAGTACCAATGCCAAGAGACAAGTTAATGTAGTCGGTAGTTAAATCATTGATAGAATAATTGGGGTTTGAGTACTTAAAGGTAGAATAACCGTACCCTGCAAACGAGTAAAGGTAGGGTTTAAATAATTTTAACTGAACAGGGGAATACCTTGCGCTTAGGTTTAACCCAAAAGAGTTGGATTTTAACGAAGTAAAACTAGGGTTTTCATACCCATAAAACCAGCCAAAGGGCATCAGGCCCACTTGCCATTTTTCGCCAAAGTGACGATTAATATAAACACCAAAAGTAGAACCACTTTGAATGGATGGAGTATAGCCAACCCCAACCGACCATTTACCATTTGTTTGTCCAAATGCTAATGATGCTATACCAATAAGCAATATTGTAAGTAAGTTTTTCATAAAGGAAAGCTAATAGTTAATTAACTTAAAGTCAACTAATTCGACAATTTTAAAAGGCGAGAGTAACTCATGTCTTAGTGCGAATATAGCCTGTATAAAAAAACGCACCACACATTTTTTTGGATGATTATTACCCGTACTATGAGTAGGCTTTTAAATCCTGAATTAATCAGGAAATAGTGTCTCTAAGAAAACAGGCAATTGGAATGCGTAATAGATTATTCATGAATTATTCAGGTTAAAGAGGTTCAAAATATTTTCTGTTTAATTTTATTGCAATTAACAAAAACTCTTCTCTTCTTTGTACACATAATGAACATGATTTTTACATCACTACATCATCATCACCATAATTGCCCTCAGGCGAATAGGTGATAGATATGTATTTTAAATAATATTTAAACCCCGTCTGAGTAAATCAGATGGGGTTTTTCTTTGCCTTGATTTGGTTTGCTCAGCTTAATAAAACACTATGAGCATAGTAAGAATAGCCATTCAAAAATCAGGGAGACTCAACCAAGATTCAATACAACTACTTCAAAACTGCGGCATCCACATTGATAATGGGAAAGATCAGCTAAAAGCAAGCGCGACTAATTTTCCGTTGGAAATCCTCTTTTTACGCAATGGAGATATTCCTCAATATGTAGAAGATGGAGTAGCTGAGCTAGCCATTATTGGAGAAAATTTATTGGTTGAAAGTCAAAATAATATTGAAGTAATTCGAAAACTAGGGTTTTCAAAATGCAAACTTTCGTTGGCCGTGCCTAAGGAAGCGAAGTATGAAGATGTACGCTTTTTTGAGGGTAAAAAAATAGCCACTTCTTATCCTAACACGTTAAACTCTTACCTAAATAAACAAGGCATAAATGCCGACATCCACCTAATAAAAGGCTCCGTAGAAATCGCTCCCAATATTGGTTTGGCCGATGGTATTTGCGATTTGGTGAGCTCTGGGAGTACCCTCTTTAAAAATGGATTAAAGGAAACCGAGACCATTCTAACTTCTGAAGCTTGCTTGGTAAAAAGCAACAAACTAACCGAGGCACAAAACAAAACGTTAGATACGTTGCTTTTTAGAATGGATGCCGTGCAAAAAGGCAAAAAGTCGAAATATGTGCTAATGAATGCACCCAACGAAAAAATTGAAACCATTGCCTCCATTTTACCCGGCATGCGAAGCCCAACAGTGCTGCCCTTGGCAGAAAAAGGGTGGAGCTCTGTACACTCAGTAATTGAAGAAGGTGAGTTTTGGAAGGTAATCGACCAACTGAAAGAAGCAGGAGCCGAAGGCTTATTAATTATCCCAATTGAAAAAATGGTGTTATGATTATAGTAAAAAACCCCGAAAAAAAAGACTGGGCATCTATTTGCGAACGCCCCTCTGTGCCACAACAAAACCTGCAAAGTTTAGTAAATAAGGTGTTTGCTAAAGTTAAAACCAGTGGGGATAAAGCCGTTGCCAACTACACCAAACAGTTTGATAAAGTAGTACTTTCAGAACTGAGGGTTCCGGAAACAGAAATACAAAAAGCGATTGAAACGGTTTCTAAGGACTTGAAAAAGGCTATTCAGCTAGCGGCAGGAAGCATCCAAAAATTTCATAAGGCGCAAACCCCTCAAAAAATTGAAGTAGAAACAGCTTCTGGCGTAGTTTGTTGGCAAGAGGCTCGTGCTATTGAGCGCATAGGGATTTACATTCCCGGAGGCACAGCTCCGCTATTTTCTACGGTGCTAATGCTTGCCATACCTGCGGTAATTGCAGGCTGCAACGAAATTGTTTTGTGCACTCCTCCTGATAAAAATGGCAATATCAATCCAGCCATTTTGTATGCTGCCAATTATGTAGGGGTTACTAGTATGTATAAAGTGGGAGGCATTCAAGCAATTGCAGCAATGGCCTATGGCACGGCTACAATACCCCAAGTAAATAAGATTTTTGGACCGGGCAATCAGTATGTAACAGCTGCCAAACAGCATGCTTCCCAATTGGGTGTGGCCATAGATATGCCTGCTGGGCCATCCGAGTTATTGGTGCTTGCCGATGAATCCGCCAACCCTGCCTTTGTGGCTTCGGATCTGCTTTCGCAAGCTGAGCACGGAGCGGATAGCCAAGTGATTTGTGTGGTTACATCCGAAAAATTAATTGCAGAAATTGGGGAAAAAATTGAGCAGCAAATTAAAGTGTTGCCTCGAAAAGACATCGCAACGCAAGCCATTAACAACTCCAAATTTATTTTCTTACACAAAGACCAAGACTGTATCAACTTTATCAACGAATATGCGCCAGAGCATTTTATTATTTGCAGTAAAAAGGAAGATTTCTATATCCAAAATATTCGAAACGCAGGTTCTGTTTTTATAGGTAACTATACCCCCGAAAGTGCAGGCGACTATGCCTCTGGCACCAACCACACCTTGCCCACCAATGGGTATGCAAAATCGTATAGTGGAGTTAATTTAGATGCTTTTCTTAAAAAAATCACCTTTCAGAAGATAACTCCAAAGGGAATTCAAAATATTGGGCCTTCCATAGAGCTAATGGCGGAGGCCGAAGGGCTGCAAGCCCACAAAAATGCGGTTACATTACGACTTAAAAACTTAGAAAATGATTGATATAAATTCACTAGTGCGTAAAAATATTCGAGGGCTTGTGCCGTATGCTTCGGCACGGGAGCAATTTGATGGCAAGGCAAGCATTTATTTAGATGCGAACGAAAACCCCTATGAAAATGGGGTAAATCGTTACCCCGACCCACAGCAAAAGGAGCTCAAAAAACTTATTGCTAAAAGGAACGGAGTATCAACCAATCAAATTACCATAGGCAATGGAAGCGATGAATTATTGGATATGATAATGCGTGTTTTTTGCGAGCCAGGTAAAGATAATGTGATTATAACACCACCAACTTTTGGCATTTATAAAGTGCTTGCCAACACTAATAATGTGGAGGTTCGGGAGGCTCCTTTAACGGATGAGTTTGGGTTAAACGTTTCATCCATTACTAATTTAATTGATGACCGTACCAAACTGATTTTTATTTGTTCGCCCAATAACCCTACGGGTAATTTAATGGAGGTGACCACCATAAAAACCTTATTAAAACTGAACTGCCTTATTATAATTGATGAAGCTTATATTGATTTTGCAAATCAAGAAAGCTGGGTAAATTCCTTTACTAAATATCCTAATTTAATTATTACCCAAACACTGTCAAAAGCGTGGGCACAGGCTGGTATTCGACTAGGAATGAGTTTTTCTTCGAAAGAAATTGCCACCAATTTGGATAAAATACGATTGCCGTATAATATCAATGCGCTTTCGCAGCAAAAAGCCATTGAAGTGCTTTCAAACCCAACCTCCTTTAAACGAGATGTGCAAAGCATTAAACGAGAAAAAATACTGTTGGAAGTAGCTCTCAAATCATTAAAAATTGTTACAAAAATTTACCCTTCTGATGCCAATTTTTTTCTGATAAAATTTACGAATGCGCAAAAGGTGTATGATCGCTTAGCTTCTAAAGGAATTATTTTGCGCAACTTCTCAAAGGCAAAAGGCTGTACAAATTGCTTACGCATTTCGGTAGGAACAGCAGAAGAAAGTGAGGAACTCATTCAAAATCTTAAAAAAATAAACTAACATGAAAAAAGCATTATTTATTGATCGGGATGGCACCTTGGTAATAGAGCCGCCTGAAGATTACCAATTAGACTCGTTGGAGAAACTGGCCTTTTATCCAGGTGTATTTCAATGGATGGCTAAAA
>JALSJD010000009.1 GCA_026989535.1 Cyclobacteriaceae bacterium | reverse complement strand
ACGAAATTAAGGTTGATAAGAAAATAATTGACGAAACAATTGCTAACCTAAAAGAGCAGTATGGCGATATGACTAACCCAGAGGTTAGCGAAGCAGGTGATACCATTTACGGTTCGTTTACCCAAACCAATGGAGACTTAAAAGCCAATGGTGTAATTGAGACCAAAGACCTTGACAAAAAGCAGGCCAAGCAATTTATTGGTTTAAAAAAAGGAGATAAAATCTCTATTGACCCACATAAAACATTTAGTTCTGATGAGCAACTAGCTCAAGTGCTTGGAATAGAAGTAGATGCAGCCAAAGCTATTGAAGGCGAAATTGACGTAGAAGTAATTAATGTAAATCGAAAAGTGGCTGCTGAAATTAACCAAGCATTTTTCGATAAGATTTTTGGGAAAGATATCGTAAAGGACGAACAGGAATTCCTAGCCAAAGTGGAAGAATCTATTTCTAAAAACTACGCAAGAGAATCTGATTATTTATTAGAACGCGATATTAGAGACCATTTTGTTGCTAAAACAAAAATGGATACACCTAACGAGTTTTTAAGAGAGTGGTTATTTGTATCTAACGAAGGCAAAATAACTAAAGAACAAATTGAAGCAGAGTTTGACTTATACATTACTGAGCTAAAGTGGAGTTTGATTAGAAACAAAATTTTGGAAGGCGCTAAAATTGACATTTCGAACGATGAGATTAAAGTAAAGGCAATAGAGGTACTTGCCGAACAATTTGGAGGTGCATCGGTAGTTCAGCAATTAGGAGATAAAATGGATGAGTTTGCTGATAGTTATTTAAAAGCGAATGATGGTGAAAATTACACCACTATTTATAACCAAGTAGCTACTCAAAAAGTATATACACATATTATTGATAGCGTTACGGTTAATACCCAAAAAGTATCGTTAGACGATTTTAGAAAACTAGCTGAAAAATAATTAATGAGTCCACTCCGAAAAGAAACAATTTTAATTTTGTGTGTTTTCGGAGTGGACTCATTATTAATATTGCATGCACAAAAAAAGGAAGCCTAGGCCTCCTTTTTTTATGTGGCAGAAAGCAATAATCACTATTTTTTTTATAAAAGTTGACTCATCTTTGATAAGCATTCGTTTCCTTTATAAATTGCAATATCAAGTATGAGGCAACCGTCTTTACTTTAAAAATTTGATATAAAAACTAAAACAACGCATAGATGAACACAAACGAATTTAAAAAATACGCCATCCACAACCAAGGAATAAGTGGCTCTAATATAGATAGATACGGGCATTATATTGAAAGTATGACTCGCTCGGTAATTGAAGAACGGCCAGGTAATTTTAGAGAGATTGATGTATTTAGTAGGTTAATCTCTGATCGGATTATTTTTTTGGGAATGGCCATTGACGATAATATTGCCAATATTATTACCGCCCAATTATTATTTTTAGAATCGGCTGATTCTAAAAAAGACATTATAATGTACATTAATAGCCCAGGTGGTAGTGTGTATGCAGGCCTCGGCATTTATGATACCATGCAATATATACGACCCGAAGTAGCCACCATTTGCACAGGTTTAGCTGCTTCTATGGGTGCCGTACTTTTGGCTGCTGGCGAAACAGGTAAAAGATCGGCTCTTCCGCACTCGCGCATTATGATACACCAGCCGCTCGGTGGCAGCCAAGGGCAAGCTGCCGATATGGAAATTTCGCTAAAGCAAATTTTAGAAGTAAAAAAAGACCTCTACGAAATTTTATCGAAGCATAGTGGCAAATCGTATAAGCAGATTGAAAAAGACTCTGACAGAGACTATTGGATGCGGGCAGCAGATGCTAAAAAATACGGTTTGATTGATGAAGTGCTCATTAAAAATTAATTATAGTTGAGTCCACTCCGAAAACACCCAAAACCAAAATAGCTCTTTTTGTGAAAATTGCCTGCTTTCGGAGTGGACTCATAGTTAAATTGAGTTATTATTCTCCAAAATGAGATTATGCTTGATTTAATCTCATTTTGTTACCTTTGCTAAGTTAAAATAAAAATTATGGCTGAAGTTACTTGTTCGTTTTGCGGCAGAAGCAAAAAAGATGTTGATTTAATGATTTCGGGAATACACGCACATATTTGTGATAAGTGTATTACCCAAGCACAACAGATTTTAAAAGAAGAAAACAAAACCGAAACGGAATCGGTTCCTCAATTTAAGCTTATTAAGCCAGCCGATATGAAACTATTTCTTGACGAATTTGTGATTGGTCAGGATGAAGCCAAGCGCTACATATCGGTGGCTGTTTACAACCATTATAAGCGGTTGATGCAAACCAAAACAAAGGATGATGTATATATCGAGAAATCGAATATTTTAATGGTGGGCGAAACAGGTACAGGTAAAACGTATTTGGCTAAAACCATTGCCAAAATGCTAGAGGTGCCTTTTTGCATTGCAGATGCCACTGTTTTAACAGAAGCCGGCTATGTGGGCGAAGATGTTGAAAGTATATTAACCCGTTTATTGCAAGCGGCTAATTACGATGTAGAAGCCACAGAACGAGGCATTATTTTTATTGATGAGATTGATAAGATTTCGCGTAAATCGGATAATGCTTCCATTACTAGAGATGTAAGTGGCGAAGGCGTACAACAAGCGTTACTTAAATTATTAGAAGGCACTGCGGTAAATGTTCCACCTCAAGGTGGGCGTAAGCACCCCGATCAAAAAATGATTAGTGTTAATACAGAAAATATACTTTTTATATGTGGTGGTGCTTTTGGCGGCATAACTAAAAAAATAGCCAAACGAATTAATACCAGGCCTCTTGGGTTTGGCAATGTTACCGTAAACGAAGATATACAAGAAGACAATTTACTTTCGTACATTAATGCCCAAGACTTAAAAAGCTACGGATTAATTCCTGAACTCATTGGCAGGTTGCCTGTACTTACGCACCTCAACCCTTTGAGCAGAAACACACTTAAACGTATTTTAACAGAGCCTAAAAATGCTTTGATTAAACAATACGAAAAACTGTTTGAAATGGAGGGCATTCGACTAGAATTTAAGCCAGCCGCACTTGATTTTATTGTGGATAAAGCGGTTGAATTTAAGTTGGGTGCTAGGGGTTTGCGATCTATTTGCGAAGCCATTGTTACCGATGCGATGTTTGAATTACCTTCGGAAGAAAACGTTGATAAACTCGTTATTACCAAAGATTATGCGGAGAAAAAAATCAGCAAATCGAAGTATAGCAAGTTAAAGGTGGCATAAGAACTGCTCCCGCAGATTTCGCAGATTAGCGCAGATAGTTTTTATTATTTCATTTGTTGAAGGGCTTCAGTAACATCCTCCACAGGCAGCTTACACGTTTTATTTTGGCATACGTAAATCATTGTTTTTCCTTTTACTAATTTCATACTAAGCAATTCAAGATTTCCTTCAGATGTGCCTCCTAATAGTAAGGCATTTGGTAGATAATGTGTTGCTAACTCTTTCCGAACCTCTGCTGCATTATTGCCAACAATAGCTACTTCATAAGGCTCGTTTAACATTCTACGGTAAAGCTCGAACCAATTATAATAAAACGATGCTTGCTGCTCCATATACGGCAAGGCTGTGGTTAGCATTATTTTAGATTGCTTTAAATACCCTTCGTTATACAAATAATGGCCGAGGTAGTATAAATTAAGTGCCATCATTGAGTTTGCAGATGGAATAACATTATCATCTACCGTAGATTTTTGCACATAAAGATTCGAATCTTCGGACGATTTAAAATTAAACAGCCCGTTGTCATGGTTAAAGAAATTTTTAAAACTCACTTCCATTAAGGCACTGGCTCTATTCAACCATTCTTCGTTAAATGTGATTTGATATAATTTTATAAACGCCTGAATGGTGGCTGCATAATCTTCGCTAAACCCATTAATGGAAGCCTTTCCCTCTTTATAATTTCTTCGTAATTGAGCCCCATCCCACATTGTATTCCATAAAAACTCTCCTGTTTTTATGGCGTCTTTTTTATAGTCTTCGTTACCTAGTGCTTCATAGGCATCTGCCAAGCCTGCCACCATCAGGGCGTTCCAAGAAGTAAGTATTTTATCATCCAGGCTGGGATGAATTCGATTTTCTCTTACTTTTAAGAGCCTTTCGTTATTACGTTTTACTTGGCTTTTAAATGTAGCTAAGTCAAGTTCATTATCCTTGCAAAAGGCTGCAATGGGCACTAAGGTTCTAACTACATTTTTTCCTTCCCAATTGCCTTGATCCAATATGTCATAAAATTTTAAATAAGCCTCTTGGTCTTGACCAATTACTTCAATTACTTCTGCTTTGCTCCACACATAATATTTACCTTCTTCGCCCTCACTATCTGCATCTAACGAAGAGTAATAGGCGGCCTTGCCATCGTATAATTCGCGGTTACAAAATGCGATAGTCTCTTCAATTACTTGTTTGTAAAGCGGGTTTTGAGTTAGTTTATAGGCATTGGCATAGGCACTTAAAAGCTGTCCGTTATCGTATAACATCTTTTCAAAATGCGGAATATGCCAACCAGCATCAGTTGAATAACGGGCAAACCCGCCTCCAATTTGGTCGTAAATTCCGCCATACGCCATACTATTTAAGGTAGCAAGCACAGCGGCCTTCCCTTTTTCGTTATTATACACGGTGGCGTAATTTAGTAAGGCATTAAGCGAAATAGGCATCGGAAATTTCACATTTCCTCTGCGCCCTCCTTTTTTATTATCGTAACTATTAATCCAATCGTTTGCGGCTTTATCCAATAGTTTTTGGGCAAACTCCTTGGGCTCACCCACACTAATAATGCTCATTTGTGCTACTCCTTCTTGCACTTTATTGGCTTGGTCAATGGCCTTTTCAGGGCTCTTCTCATAGAAATCTTGCACACTATTTAGCACTTTTATCCAATTGTTTTTTTGAAAATAAGTGCCCGCATAAATAGGTCTGCCATCGGGCAAACAAATCACATTCAGTGGCCAACCGCCTTGCCCTGTCATAATTTGAGCGGCATCCATATACACCTGGTCTATATCAGGTCGTTCTTCCCTATCTACTTTTATGGAGATAAAATACTTATTCATTAAATTGGCTACCACAGAGTCTTCAAACGACTCGTGCTCCATTACATGGCACCAATGGCAAGCAGCATATCCTACGCTTACAATAATCAGTTTTTGCTCCTTCTTTGCTTTTTGCAAAGCTTCATCTCCCCACGGATACCAATTTACTGGATTATGTGCGTGTTGTAAAAGATAGGGACTCGACTCTTCGATGAGTTTATTGGTAAATTCGTGCATATCTTCTTTTTTATTTTGGCAAGAGGATGAAAAGTGGATGCTAATTGTGAGCAATAAAATAGAAACTTTAGGTAGCTGCATAAGTTGCAAGTTAGGAAAAAAGTTCGAAGTTCGAAGTTGAAAGTTCGAAGTTGAAACAAAAAAATCTACTAACATTGTACTCAGAATATTTTATAGAATGAAATACTATTTAATTGCAGGGGAACGATCGGGCGATTTGCACGCGTCTAATTTAATGAAGGCTTTAAAAAAGCAAGATGCTCAAGCTGAATTTAGATTTTGGGGAGGTAATTATATGCAAGCAGTTGGGGGCGAATTGGTAGTACATTACCGGCAGTTAGCCTTTATGGGATTTTTAGAGGTACTCTTAAACCTCTTTACCATTTCAAAATTTATAACCCAATGCAAAAAGGACATTGCAGTACATCAACCCGATGTGCTCATTTTGGTAGATTATGGTGGGTTTAATTTAAAAATTGCCAAGTATGCCAAAAGTGTTGGATTCAAAGTTGTGTATTATATTTCGCCTAAAGTGTGGGCGTGGAACCAAAAACGAGCGTATAAAATTAAGGATAGAGTTGATAAAATGCTGTGCATCCTTCCTTTTGAAGTAGAATTTTATAAAAAGTTTAGTTGGGAGGTGGAGTACGTGGGTAATCCTGTGGTGGAAGCCGTAAAGGCGCATCAAAAAAGTGAAGATTTTTTTAGTGCAAACAACCTTGAGGCAAGCAATGATGTTATTGCCATATTGCCTGGTAGCCGCAAACAAGAAGTAACTCGCATTCTCCCAGCCTTAATTCCTGTAATAGCCAATTTTCCTAACCACCATTTTGTGGTGGCTGGGGTGGATAATTTACCTGCCAGCTTATACCATTCCGTTACAGGTTTGCCCAATGCCTCTTTATTGGTGGATAAAACCTATGATGTACTTGCCCACGCAAAAGCCGCCATTGTATGCTCGGGCACGGCTACGCTAGAAACGGCTCTTTTTAAAGTGCCCCAAGTTATTGTGTATAAGGCTGGTGCTGTTTCGTATCATATTGCCAAGGCTATGATTAAGGTTGATTACATTGGCCTTGCCAACTTAATTGTAGGTGAAGAAGTAGTAAAAGAGCTTATCCAAGGAGATTGCACTACCGAAAATATTACCCAAGAAGTGCAGCATATTCTTAAAAATGGCACTGATTATAAAGAATTAGATGAGGCTATTGGAGATAAGGTGGCTTCTGTTGAGGCTGCTAGGAGTATTATTGAATCGTATAAATGATACTGGCCGCAGGGAGACCCTACGACCAGATAAGTAATAAGTTCCACATTGCTTGTAGTGCGAATAATAACTGCGTAGATAATTCGCACCACGAGTTTGCAGGGTTTTTTTAACAAGGCAATCAAGGTCGGACTATCGTCAGACCAGAAAACAACACTAATCT
>JALSJD010000008.1 GCA_026989535.1 Cyclobacteriaceae bacterium | reverse complement strand
AGTCTTGCTTCCAACAATTTTCTCGCACCCTTGCCAATGCCTGATGGGCATTTTTATTAGGTCGATAACCATAAGAGTTTGGACTGAATACTTCCTCTAATCTTGGCTCTATAAACATTTTGACCACCATTTGCCCTACTCGGTCGCTGATAGTTGGTACGCCCAATTTACGGACACTTCCGTCTTTCTTGGGTATCTCTACTTCTTTGACCGGTGGTGGAAAATAACTCCCTGATGCCATTCGATTCCATAGTTTATACAGGTGTTTTCTCCGATTTATATCAAACTCTTGCATATCAATCGAATCTACTCCTGCACTCCCTTTGTTAGAACGCACTTTTTGATAAGCCTCCCAAACCATTTGGCGGCTTATCGGTATTGATTTTGTTTCATTCCATAAATTCATCCTCATTATTATGAGTTGGTTAATAAAATGTAACGGTACAACTTAACCCCTTTGCTCCATTTCCATTACAGAAACTTCATCACTACTACGGGTTAATCTGCCTCTGCATACACCTTCGGTATTTTGCCTCTAGGTTGTTCCTATCGTACATTTCCCTTTGACTACAAGCGAATCCTCTATCGGTAGCCTAACTGTAGTCCATCATCTGTATGCAGTTTCCCAAGTTCCGTAAATAAGCCTAAATAAAGTTCTTGCCATCTGAATGACGCCAGCCTTACAGAAAATAAATAGGTAATCTCTGTAATTATTGTTATCGCTAACAACACTTTTCACTCCGTATCATACTTCGTAGCTTTTGACTGAAGGTTCCTACTTCTCGACACCTCTTCAATGGTTTACTTTCGTTCAACTCCTTTATTCTTACCTGATAACCTCATGGGTCACCTTTTCCTAAACGCTCAGTACCATAACTGTTAATTACAGCACCTTTAGGTGGTTTAGAACCATCGCCTATACAACGATTCTGATGGACCTACCATCATCTTATTTACAGCATTCAACCAATTTTTATTGCCGTGGTTGATTCTTGGCACACTAAGAATAGTGGCGGATTTCAAGGCTCGAAACTTTCGATTTATTACTGACTTTTTTTAATAGATATTGTCTTTGAGTTTAGCGCTAAAACCGCTATTATTTTTATACAGTGTTAGTTGCTGGATGAATGGACAACAGATTTTTATGTTACTCATCTTTAGCTTTTTTTTTCTTCATTATACTAAGTTGGCTTATACCTAGTCTTATTACCAAATACCAAAAAAGTAAAGGTAGTATTAGCTCGGTCAATTTAGCAATTTCAAAATTTTTCCAGTCCGTAATAATTCCATATATATCAAACGGAAACCTAAATACAGCATTAGGGTCATATATTAAAATTGAGCCAATGAAAAAGAAAATAAATGACACACTAACGATTCCATAAATAAAAAGGAACACCTCTTTTCTAGTGCTAAAGGAAAAACGCATTTTTTTGAGAGCTTTAAACTTATTTGAAAGTAAAGTAAATGCTTTTGACTGTAGGTTGGGAATATTGGTAGCATCTACCAAAACCCAGTAACCATCAAACCTTAGTAATGGGTTAAGATTATACAATGTACTAAGTATCAATAAACAAGGGATGATTAAAAATGCTATTTGAGAATTAAATAAGTAGATGATTAAAAGAATAGAAGCAAGTATCATTTCAAAATAAATACCAGCAAGGTTTACAATAATCCGTTCGTTTGGCTTTAGCTTCCAAGCATCAGAAACGTCTGCAAAAAACACTGGAGTTAATAAATAAAAACCAAAGCCAATACCCCCATGTTTGGCTCCAAACTTGGTACAGGCTGCTGCATGACCCAGTTCGTGAAATAAAGTGCCAAACTGAAAAGCAAAAACATATAAAATAATGTTTAATGAAAAAATGCTACTCCCACTTTTTATGATTAGTTGATAATTATTGAAAATCATAAAGCCTATAAACAGGCTCATAATAATCATGAAGGTATAAAATGATTTTTTGTGAAAAAGGAAGGTAAGATATTTTGTGAAGTATTTGATGTATTCTTTTCTAAGAATAATAAAGCTAAGTTTTAGATAGGATGCTCTTTTCCTTTTTTCTACTCTAAACTCATCCTGCTTGATGATACCAAACTTTGCTAAGTTCTTATATAAAATAGTATAGATAATTTGAGGAGACAAATTTGTATCATATTTCGTTTTGTAGGCGGTAACTATTTCTTTAATTGTGCTTTTCCCATCAATTAATTTTATGAGTTGATAGGTTTGTCTATTGATATTAACTTGATAGTTAAGTGTTTTGTGTTGTACTAAAAACTCAGATTTATTAAAAGGATAGAAAAGTAATTCTTGTTCCAATTCAGGGACAATATTTTTAATAGTTTCAACCTGCAATATTCTTATAATTAGATAAGGCAGAAACCGCTATAGATGTAGTAAACAATCTATTAAAATCTATCACCCGTATATTATTACCTCTTGTACCAACTGGCCAATTCGATATTTGCTTTGGCCTAATTATTTCAGGAGCAGGCATTCTCATTATTGGTGTTCCTTGCCAAGATCCATTTGTTTTTTGCTCGGAGAGCAACCATTTTACAGCTTTATCAATTCTATTTTTTGATTTTTTATAAATTGTCATCTCTTGACAAAATGCCTCAATTACTAAACTTGTGTAAAATGGACTTTCTTTTTCAAATTCATCACCAAAACTGCCATTGTTGTTTTGAAGTTGAAGAAGTGCGTCCATTGAAGAAATGATTTTCTCTTTTAACAGATTATTAGTGCAATAAGATAAAGACTTAATCATAAATGACGTACTGTAAATTGGGCTAGTCCACCAATAAGCATCCCATAACCCCTGTGTATTTACTTTTTCTAAAAGATATTTTTCAATCTTTTGCAACGCTACTTGGTTTACACCAGTCTTGGATAAAAAATAATATGCAGATGCACTCACGCATGTATGAGAATTTATCCATCCATTTACATCAATAAAAGCATCACTATTTAGCGAAGAAATAATGTTTGAAGGATTATTATATGTCCCAAACCCACCATCACTATTTTGATAAGATAACCATTCTTTAAGAGCAGTTTTATTAACGGACTCATCATTTAGAAATTGAGATAAAAGTGCAAAAGTGGTTGAATCAGCATCAGGAATCCAATACTTATTATAACCCCAAGTTTGCTGGCTAGTAATTAAATCAACTCCTTTTTTTAACACCTCCTTGGGCATGTAATTTTTTGTAGGTTGCTGCAATAAATTAGATAACACAAAAGCAGTAGCCCAAGTATCACTAAGACCTGCTCCATTATAAAAGTCATACCAACTACCGTTTTTGTTTTGTTTTGATATTATGTACTCTACTGCTTTTTCTACACTAGGGGTCGTGCTTCTTTCTTTACCTGTTTTATCCAGTTCTAAAGTGCTTTTCAAATGCTCTTTAAATGCATAAGCATCCAGTTTTTTCATTAGAGCATCGTTATACCGTTCTCTTATCGCACTAAGCCAATAATTTAGGTTATATTTCGTTGCTGTTTTTTCTGCTTCCAAATAATAATTTAAGCTTTTTTCAAATAACTCCTCAGCAATGTCAAAAATGTATAGCTGCTTTGCAATTTGTTCAGCAGAAAATAAGCTGGCTTTAAGCCCTCTCTTTTTAAGTTCTGAGTGCAATGTAAAATAAGCCATATTAAACTGACCTTGTTGCAAATCTTCTCTAATATCCATTATATCATCAACCAATTGAACGCCTGAAGAAAATAGGCGATGAGATTCTAATAAATCGAGGTATAATTGTTCGTTTTTGTTTTGAGATAAGATGTGCAATGCATCTATAGCTACTTTTCCAAAAGATGATTTGTAATCAGCAAGGGTCTCATAATCTTTAATAGAACTTATTTTTTTGGATTTATCTAATTCATAAGCTTTTTTATATTCTTTTTTCCTTTGTTCCCATAGACTCCAAAATTGAGAATTTTCAGGAAAAAGGCGCGATAATATTTTTATGCCTTCTTCTTTATATGCCGAAGCTATTAGGTATTCTTCCGGGTTGTGCTTTCCTTCATCAAGTAACCTATCTGTTGCCATTACATGCTTAAAAATAAGGAAGCCAGCAATGTTGAGTTTTGGTAGTTGCTCTTTAATACTGCTAAACGCTGGAGCAAACAAATAAGGATAAGAATGGTAATAATTTGGGTTTATCTCGATAAATTCTTGGTTAAGAATTGCCTCCTTAAAAGAAATTTCATAAGGTTGTTTTTGAACAAACTGCGCTATTTGCTCTAAACACTTTTGGGAAGTGTTATCAATACCGTATGTTTTGATTTTATGGGTAGAAAACTTCAAGGTATTTGTAAAAATTCTTATGATTTGGCTTATCTAATTTTCCAAATTAAGCTCTTGTTGAATTAATTCAGCTTTTATTCTTTTTTCTTCTTCGGTTTCGGGTGGGGCATTATAGTTTTTCCAAAATTCGGGATTGTAAGGAACTTGGTACTTATATAGGTCAGTTTCTCTGGTTATTTTATTTTTAATATTGAGTTTATCATTAGGATTTATCGAAGTTACTCTTATCGAACGTTTAATTTCTGTAATCACTCCTTCTGAACTAATAGCTTCCCTATAATCATCAATAGAATTAATATACCAGTAGCCATCATCTGATTTTTGAAAATCAGCATATTGTATAAATTTTAAAAAACGAAACTTTTGCTTTGAACTTGGTAATTCTCTATTGCTATTTATATAAGAATAAGAAATTGCCACAATAGCATAGTTGTCTTTCGTGATATATATAGATGTTTCTATTTTGTTTTTACTTGCTTTTTTAAGTAAAATATGATATACTTTTTGATTCAAAAACTGAGACTGACCTATATATTCAATTTGATAATCTTTTAATTTCTTCTTTTTAAAATATTGCTCCGACCAAAACAACCAGTGAAGTACACCAATGCCATTTCCTCCTTCTTCATATGTAGTGTCACTGTTAAACCCAACACGCTTTTCGATTAATCCAACTTTATAAGTGTCAGGATACTTACGTTTATTGCTAAAGCCACTAGCAGTTAAGTCGGCAACTATTTCTAAGTATCTAAGTGGTCTTTCATCTCTTTTAAGGTATTCTTTATAATAAAGGGTTTTAGTAAACTTCTTCTGATTATAATTTTCACTTAATTTATTAATTGCATTTTCAAGAATCTCTATTGGATCAATTGCTGTAATTGTTATTTCATCCAACAAATACTGATCTTCCGTTAAATAGATAATTTGTGATTTTGCATAAGAAAATGCCGATAATGCATAAGATTTGTAACCAATACTAGAGATTTGAATATTCTCATCTTCATATTTGTTAGGGAAGTGAAAAATGAACCTTCCTTCTTCATTACTAGTAGTTCCTATATCCTTTCTTTCAAAATAAATATGAGCATTATATATTGGCAATGAGTCACTACTTCGTAGAATTACTCCTCTAATAGTTAAAGCTGACTGTGAATTTGCTACATTCAACACAAGCAAGTACGATATTGTGAAAAAAAACTGTTTCATTAATCATTGTGAGTTTTATTAATAGAATAGGTTTAATAAGACTAAAATAGATAGACAAGGAGTAAATACTCCTTTCTATCTATTTTCTCAATCATGATCGGCAGAGTCAGGGTGACCACAAGTAGTAGCTGTTCCACCACAGTTTGCACCCCAATGCTTCTTCATTTCTAACCTCTCTTCTAATTCTTCCACTTTAAAGTGCTTCATTAGTTCTTTTTCTTGTTCTGTCATTTTCGTAAAGTTTAAGTTTGACATAAATTTAAATAACAATATTAGGTCTTCTCACGGAAAAATAACTTCCGTTAGATAATTCATTAGAATAATCTTATTTAACAAATTCGGATATTAGTGAAACTTTGGTTTCCCCAACAAAATGTTTTCTTAATTGTTCGTTTTCGTAAATGAAGATTTGAGGAACACCTCCAGTAAACGTGTTAAATATGTTTTCTGAATCTGTGTTTACATAAGCACTTTCTAATTTGTGTTTTGCCAAATAATCAATTGCTTGGCTTTCAGGCTCAGAAGAAACAAAAAGCATTCGAATATTTTTAAACATACTAATGTTATTTGAAATTTCTTCAATTTGCCAATGGCAATGTTCACATTCGCTATTAAAATATACAACCATCGTTGATTTCACCCTGTCCATGTTTTTCAAACCAAGGTGTTCATATAATGTACTCAAAGTTTTAGTTTTTTGCTCATAAAGCTGTTGCTCTTGTTGCTCCAAATGATTTTGGTAAGAAAACCACCCAACTATTCCTATGACTATTGTTGCAATTAACACAATTAATATCTTTTTCATTTCTACTTGTTTTAGTTTTCTACAAAGTACTTAAATCTTTTTCTACAGTATTTTATCTGATGCCCTTCTTTTCTTAAATCGTTAATCATTTTTCGCACGGTCTTTTCTGTGCATTCAAATTTTTCAGTCAAATCATATGGTGAACTTAGCCTACCTTTTCCAATAAATTCAAGCAAATACTTTAGCCTTTGAGAATAAGTGTGATAGTCCATGATTTATTTAATGTCAATTTTTAGTGCGGAATGTAGATACATCTTGCACACAACGCTTACGCTAAACTGTGTAGGGATTTAAAGGTACAAAATTTTCGTAACCCAATGAGACAAATTTTTGATTTGGGCAACCAAATCAATATACACACGCCCAAATCGAAGATTTGGCGGAGCTGGTTCGAAGCAAAGAACTTGCAATTTAGCA
>JALSJD010000007.1 GCA_026989535.1 Cyclobacteriaceae bacterium | reverse complement strand
AGCTAACCCTTCTTTATTTGCAAATACGTAACTACTTCGTCTCACATTCAAAATGCTTTTTTGTGCAAAATCTAACTTGGGAACAATAAAAAACCGCTTTTTGCCTTTTCAAACAGGCACTAATTAGACTTTAGATCAGACGATCGTCTGATTTATGGGTTAGTCTAGAATTTGGGTTAATGCCTCTAGCCTGCGCTGCGCTGTGGCTAAAATGATTAGTTGCAATGCCAGAGTAAGTACAAATTTAGTAGATTTGAGTAGATAAAATTGAATGCGATTAAAATGAACTACACTTCTTCAAAAGCCCCTGATGCCGTTGGTCTATACCCACACGCCCGTAAAGTGGGTAATTTACTTTTTTTATCGGGTGTTGGCCCTCGAAAAAAAGGAAGCAAGGATATTCCAGGAGTTACTTTAAATAGTAGCGGAGCCATTATTGAGTATGATATTGAGGCGCAATGTCACTCGGTTTTTAATAACATTAAGTACATTTTAGAAGATGCCGGATCGAGTTGGGAGCAGCTTGTTGATGTTACGGTGTTTTTAACCAATATGAAGGATGACTTTGCCATCTATAATAAAGTGTATGCCGAGTATTTTAAGGATAACCAACCGTGCAGAACTACGGTTGAAGTAAATAAATTGCCTACACCAATTGCTATTGAGTTGAAATGTATTGCTACTATTTAGTGCTTGTTATAAACTCCAATAAACAAATAACAAATAAATCTCAAAAACGAAAGTACCTACTCAGCCATTTGTTTAAACCTAAACCAAAAAAACAACGTCATTCCGTAATTTCTGAAATGAAATGGAAGAAATATGCGGAATCTGTCTATGTCTAGCAGAAATTCAATGAACAACCAACGATAAATTCTACCCTCACAGCAACTACGAGGTGCTATTGTTGGCTGAGTAGGTTACAAACGAAAACATCAAACCATGTAAGTGTTTGGTGTTTAGGTGATTGAAATTTGAACCCGAAAGCTTTCGGGTTTATTTATTATTTGAATATTATTATTTCTGAAAATATTTACTTTATGGACAGACACCTCTATTAGAGAGAGAATTACGATTCGTTATTAGTTTGGGTAAAACATTTCTCCTCCACTTACATTTGCACTAGCTCCTGTAACCGATTTTAAGCAATTAGGCTCGTCACGCTCTCGAAGTACTCCCATAAAAGCAAAAATGATAGCTTCCTTAAAATCTATGGTAGCTTCATCAGGAATAATGATTTTTAAATTACTTGGGGTATAATCTCTAATACGCTCAACCATAAGTTTGTTAAAAGCACCACCGCCTGTAATTAACACCTCTCCTTTTTCCGTAATTTCTTTTTTTAATACCTTGCCAATTTGAATGGCTTCATGCTCCACAGCCGTACAAAGTTTATCTTTAATAGAAATAGCACTTGCCTCTATAATGGGCTGCACCTCTGACAAGAACCATTCGTACCCCAACGACTTTGGATAAGGCTGATTGAAGTATGGGAAGGAATTTAGTTGCGCTAATAGCGACCTATCTACTTTTCCACTTCGGGCAATAAGGCCTGAAGCATCGTATGTTTTACCCAGTTTATTGGCTAAAAAGTTTAGTAACATATTGGCCATGCCAATGTCAAACGCCACACGTTTGCCACCAGCCTCAAACGATATATTGGCTATGCCTCCTAAGTTTAAACAGGCAATGTACTCGCCAAAAAGTAATTGATCACCAATAGGCACCAAGGGTGCTCCTTGGCCTCCAAAAGCTACATCTTTTATTCTAAAATCGGAGATTACCTTTTTGCCAGTAGCAATGGCAATTTCTTGCCCTGACCCGATTTGTAAGGTAAACCCTTTTTCGGGTTGGTGAAATACGGTGTGGCCATGGCTGGCAATAAAATCCACTTCTAGTTTATTGGCTTTTATAAATTCATTGGCTTGAGCCCCTAAAAACTTTCCGTAAGCCACATCGAGGGATAATAATTCTTCTGAACTTATGTTGATAGCGCCCTGTAATTTTTGCTCCCAACTTTGCGTATAGCTCACCGTTTTACTTTTGACCAACTCGAATTTCCACACGCCTTCGCTGTGGTAAAAATGGCAATAGGCTAAATCCAACCCATCTAAAGAGGTGCCTGACATTAAGCCTATTACTTTATAACTGTTCAATTCCACAGCCGTAAAAATAGGGGTAATTGGAGCCATAAAAAAATCGGTACTTCTTCCGAAGCACCGATTCTTTCAATTAATTGTTATTACTTCAACCACGCATTATACATCCATAATGTTTTCTCCTGTTCTTCTACAAAGGTGGCTAGCATATCTCCTGTGGCGGCATCGCCACTTTCTTCGGCTTGTGTTCTTAACTCTTTTTGCTGATTGACTAAGGCTGTTAAATTAGCCACAATCGTTTTTACAGCTTGTTCGCCACCGTGTACTCCTTTGGCAGGAGCAATGCTGGCGGTATCTAAATAATCTTGAAACGTGTGAATTGGTGTGTGACCAATGGTTAAAAGTCGCTCTGCGACTTCATCAATTTTAATGGCGGAATCGTTATACAGCTCTTCAAATTTTATATGTAATTCGAAAAAATACTTGCCTTGGATATTCCAATGAAACCCTCTAAGGTTTTGGTAGTATAACTGGTAGTTCGCTAATAATTTATTTAGCCCGTCTGCAATATGTTGATTTTTCATGTGCTTGATTTTTAAAGTACATAGCAAAATTACAATGTATTAATTAATCAATCAAATTGATATTGTTTATCGCATATAGATTAACTCAATCACAATAACCTGAAAGAAAAGCTATCGCTAGGCTTCAGTTGCCCTAGTGCATCTTTCATCAGGGCTCAATCGATAGCCCATCCGGTTTGAATTTGGGAGGATTTTAAAGCTAGTATTCATACGCTGTTTCATCCCATTTTTATGATTCTAATCGCCAAACAAAAAAGGGCTACTCTTTCGATAATTATCGAAAGAGTAGCCCTTTAATACCTTGAGTAAGACTACTTCTTCTCTTCCTCTTCTTCTACTTCTTCAAACTCTACATCTGAAACATCGTCTCCTTCGGGAGCTGCACTTGCTTCACCAGAAGCATCAGGGCCAGGTTGTGTGCCAGCTTCGGCACCGCCTGTGGCTGCATACATTTCTTGCGAAGCTGCTTCCCACGCTTTGTTCAATGCTTCAATGGCAGGGTCAATCGCAGCTAAATCTTGTGCTTGGTGTGCCTTTTTCAAGGTTTCCAGTGCTTCATTTATGGCCGTTTTATTTCCATCCGAAAGTTTATCTCCATATTCTGATAATTGCTTATCAGTTTGGAAGATTAACGAATCAGCCGCATTAATCTTTTCGATTTTTTCTTTTTCTGCTTTATCCGTTTCTGCATTCGCTTCCGCTTCTTTTTTCATTTTATCGATTTCTTCCTCGGTTAAACCAGAAGAAGCTTCGATACGAATACTTTGCTCTTTATTAGTTCCTTTATCTTTAGAGGTAACGTTCATAATACCGTTGGCATCAATATCAAACGTTACTTCAATTTGAGGTACACCGCGTTGTGCTGGCGGAATTCCATCTAAGTGAAATTTACCCAAACTACGGTTATCTTTTGCCAAAGGACGTTCTCCTTGCACTACATGTATTTCTACCGAAGGCTGGTTATCAGCAGCTGTTGAGAATGTTTCTGATTTTTTGGTAGGAATAGTGGTATTAGACTCAATCAATTTAGTCATTACACCGCCCATAGTTTCAATACCTAAGCTAAGCGGAGTAACATCTAATAATAATACATCCTTTACCTCACCCGTTAACACACCACCTTGAATGGCAGCTCCAATGGCAACTACTTCATCAGGGTTTACTCCTTTTGACGGTTTTTTGCCAAAGAATTTCTCCACTTCTTCCTGAATCTTAGGAATACGTGTTGAACCTCCAACTAATATTACTTCATCAATATCCGAAGTACTAAGTCCTGCATCTTTCAACGCTTTTTTAACAGGAGTCATCGAACGTTTCACTAATTTGTCAGCTAATTGTTCAAATTTTGCACGGCTTAACGAACGAACCAAGTGCTTAGGCACCCCATCAACAGGCATAATGTACGGTAAATTGATTTCGGTACTCGCAGAGCTTGAAAGTTCAATTTTTGCTTTTTCAGCCGCTTCTTTTAAACGTTGAAGCGCCATAGGATCCTTCTTAAGATCGATGCCTTCATCGTTTTTAAACTCATCGGCCAACCAGTTAATAATTACTTGGTCAAAATCATCTCCACCCAAGTGTACATCTCCATTAGTTGCAAGCACTTCAAAAACACCATCTCCCAGTTCCAAGACTGAAATATCGAATGTACCACCACCAAGGTCATACACTGCAATTTTCATATCGTGGTTTTTCTTATCAAGGCCATAAGCTAGTGCAGCAGCAGTAGGTTCGTTAATGATTCGCTTAACTTCTAACCCTGCAATTTGCCCGGCTTCTTTCGTAGCTTGGCGTTCGGCATCGTTAAAATAAGCAGGTACTGTAATTACTGCATCCGTTACTGTGGTTCCTAAATAGTCTTCAGCGGTTGACTTCATTTTTTGAAGAATCATGGCTGAAATTTCCTGAGGCGTATATTGCCTGTCGCCTATTTTAACACGAACGGTATCGTTATTTCCTTTTTCGAGGGTGTAGGCTACCGTTTTTAGCTCTTCGCCAACTTCGGCATACTTTTTACCCATAAATCGTTTGGCAGAACTTACCGTGTTGGTAGGGTTGGTAATGGCCTGACGTTTTGCAGGATCACCTACTTTACGTTCCCCTTTACCTCCATCTAAAAAACCAACAATGGAAGGAGTTGTTCTTTTACCTTCGCTATTTGGTATAACTACAGGCTCATTACCTTCCATTACGGCAACGCACGAGTTGGTTGTACCTAAGTCAATTCCAATTATCTTTCCCATATTATATAAATTATAAACTCTTTTTCTATCGTTTGGTGTGGGTATAACAAGGGGTGTGCCAAGCAATATGAGGCTTATTTTTAGTGACAAAATGACAGAGCTGTGACATAAACATTTGATTTTAGAATGACTTTGAGGCATATAAGTGAGTTTGCTTACTTTATAGTAGCCAACTTGACCAAGAGCGGGTCTTCTTATTTATCTTCTCTTATTATTGCCTCTGCTTTGCAGCTTGATAAGAATACACTCTAAATGTGATTGATTTTATTGTTAGAAGCATTAGAATAACAAATGAGAAAACGCCTATGTAATCTCCATGCTTAGCATAGAAAGTTAATGAGTCATTTGTATTAACTACCCCATTAATGATTTCAAAATTTTTATTGTTTGATATTCTTTTAATTACTCCTTTTGAATCAATAATAGCTGAGCACCCCATATTTGATGACCTTGCTATATCTTTTCGCAATTCAATTGCCCTTAGTTTAGAAATATTAAAATACTGTTCAACACCAACCGAGTTATTCAGAAATGCTTCATTCGAAAACATATAAATTGCGCTAGGTATTGGTTTTACCTGAGAGCTCAAATAATAACCATAAATAGATTCATAACATATTGCCAGTATTGGATTAAAATTTAAAGTTGAATTATAAAATTGATTTTTTGAGGTAGTTGCCCTGCTATAATTTTCAGAGTTGATATTCAAAAATTTAAAACCATAAGGAGTTATCTCCTGAAAGGGAATATACTTATTTTTTACATAAATACTTTTAAGACCACTTGTACCCACTTCTATAATTGAATTATATTTAGTTAAACTTGTCTCTTTATTTTTCTCCACTTCATACAACTCTAGTCCTAAAATTATTCTTGTATTTGAGGAGTGATACTTTATTAAATATTTTTGGATCAGCCTCACCTCCATTGAGTTTTTAATATGAGATAACGAAACCGAATCGCTAAACACATACTCAGGAAGGAGAATGTAGTCGGTGTTCTTTGGTATTACATTTCTAAATTTACCAGTTAAATATTTTATCCTATCAAAGTTAGAATAAAGAAGAGAATCATTTAGAGCAAATCCTGTTTGAACAAGGCTTGTGCGTAATTGTCTGCTACTTTGTACATCAACTTTATTATACAACAAGTAAGAAATGGTTAATGGGAACACAATGACTGCTATTAGTAAAAGTATATGGTATTTTTTTAACGAGTAATTAAAGTAGCAATACATAACATACCCAACAATCAATAACCATACTGTGCCTCCTAAAACCCCTGTAAACTCATACCATTGTACTACTTGTGGGGCAGCTCCAAAAATATGCCCAAAGGTTAACCAAGGCCAACTTAGCGACCAATGAAAATGAATGTATTCAAAAGTTAACCATATAAAAATGAAGTGAAAAATTTTATAATTAAGATAGTGTTTCCCCAGATACCATACTAAAAAAGGGAGTGTCATAACTATTGAATTAGCCATAAACACCAAAAATCCCTTATTACTATAAGTGGTCTCTAGCAACCACCCTGTTGTTATAATATTGAATGCCAAAAGCAATAAATAGCTGATTAATGTAGCAAATACTATATTAATTTCTCCCAATTGCTTAAGCAAGGGAAAAAGGGCATACGCTAACAGAAACCCCAATATCCAAACAAATTGAACCCCTATAAAATAAGCGGATAACAAAAAAAGCAGGGCATATAACCCTGCTTTTAATACCTTTAATTGTCGCATTTTATCTATTGCATCACAGTTGCACTTGCAGCTATTGAAGTTACACCGCCAACTTTATAAACTTCGCCACCCGAAACAGGAAGCAGTTCTATATTACCTCGTGCAATGGT
>JALSJD010000006.1 GCA_026989535.1 Cyclobacteriaceae bacterium | reverse complement strand
AGGATCATCGCACGTTTACGATACCCATTTCTCTGTTCGCTTGATAGCTTCCTGAAATCCATTTTTTCCATACCGCTAAGGTACGAAAAATTATTGAAAATAACGGTATATTGACGCTAGGTTAATAGAAAAAACTTTCCTATCATTTTCTTTCTGCTTGCGCTTTTGAGAACGATTCTACTTTTGTTTAAATGCACTGGGTACACTGCCTAGCTTTGGACTGCCTTTTATGCTTCTGCTCATGATGATACAAATCTAAGAAATATCAAGGTTGGTTTGTAATAATAAAAGCCCCAATTATGAGGCTTTTCATTCTTATATGGTTACGAGCTACAAGCTCGCACCAGCTTGAGAAAAAGATACCATCTCTGATAAGGAAACTCAGCAGCTTATTAAAAACCTATAAAAACAAAGCCCTCATTTCTTGGTGCGAGAGACACGCACCAAGGATGAGGGTATTGATTATGACCTTTAATTCATCTATTTTTGCTTATTAACTGATTTTACAACCATTTTTAATACGTATCGTTATGAACTTTAGAGATAATATGAGGCTGGTTCGCAAGAAAATGGGGTTTTCGCAAACTGCCTTTGCTAAATAATAATTATGAAACAAGTAACACTGAACATACCTGATAACAAATACCAGTTCTTTATTGAGCTTGTTAAAAGCTTGAACTTTGTAAAAGTAGATGATAGCCCTTACAACTCTAAGTTTGTGGCTAAAATTGAAAAAAGCCAAAAAGAATTTAAAAACGGTGAGTTTACCCGTGTAAAGCAAGATGAGCTACAAAATTTATTAGGCTTAGAATGAGTTTTCATTTAGATTTCTCTAAACAGGCTCTTAAAGATATTGATTCTCATAAAAAGTCTGGTAACAAGGTAATTGCTAAAAAAATCCTGCTGCTTCTTAATGAACTTGCCGAACACCCTTTTACCGGAACCGGTAAACCCGAACAACTCAAATACAATCTTGCCAGCTACTGGTCTCGCAGGATAAACCAAGAACACAGACTTGTTTATAAAGTTATCGCTGATAGTGTTAAAATTCATTCTGCTAAAGGGCATTATTTGTAAATGGTAAAAGGCACAAGTTGCAAACTTGCGCCAGTTTGGAAAAAGCACAAGCTAGATGCTTGCGCCAGTTTGAAGCTTGTTGGTGAAACAACACCAACAAGGGGTTGGTGTGCTGTATTAATAATTAATAAGGGCTTTTCTTTATCGGTACATTTGGCAAAATAAAAAAACTATCTTCTAACTCCATTTCTGTAATTTCAACTGCTGTACTGACCATCGTAAATTGTGGTTTTTCTGTTTCTATTTTTAACGGCAAAGATTTAGTTTGTGCCATTATCAAATTCCAATTACCATAACGGTGATTTTTATAGAGTTCAGGGTCAACTTTGATTTTCTTACTAAAGTAGTAAGTGGATTTACCCGTTTTGGTCAGCACTATCAAAGCATTACATTTATAGCCTAATATTTCTGCTTGATTTTTCTTGATTTCATAACTAATAGCTTCGTCCATATTGTTATTGCCATCAGACCAATGCAACGTATCAGAAACCGATAGTTTCGAGTACAATCTATTTTCAGATGGAATATAAACCTGCATTTGAGCAAAATTCCCATTAGTGACAGATTTATACTTGTCGTTTTTAATGTAATACTCATAAGTCGTCCCCATCATATTACTCAATTCTTCAGAAGAAATACTTGGAATTTTGCTAGTATATGAATTCTCATAAATAACCTCACCTTCAAAGGGTTGGGCTTCAACTTTTATAATTAATAATAATAAAATAACAATTAAAAATATATTGAATTTCGCCATAATATTACTTAAAATATTGTCGTGAAAAAATGAATTATACCATAGATAATTAGTGCAATTCCACTTCCTTTGTACATTGCATTTGATAACCCTTTCTGATTTCGATCCGATCTATCTAACAATGGAATACTACCAGCAATAATCATAATTAGACCTATAATTAATTCAATAACTTGATCCATTATTGTTCATCTTGCACCTTGTTCTCATCAACTTTTTGTTTTACCTCTTTACCTGCTGTCTCAAACATTTTTGTAACTGCATCTATCGTATTGTTAAAAACCTTATACGCACCTTCTTTTGCTTTTACAGGATCAGCTTTTGCCGTTGCTGTTCTAGCTTTCTTCCCCAGCCCACCAGCCACAAGTGAAATTGTTGCATCTATTGCTCCGTCCATTTTAGCTGCATTAGCATCTTTGCCTTCAAATGCAACCTGTCTTTTTTGATCAAGCCCTTCAGCTACTACATTAATCGCTATTCCAATTGGAGCTGCTGGTGTAAATTCTAAGACTGTCCCAACGACCTTTGCGCCTGTCAAAGCAACCTTTTGCACTTCGTTAATATTCTTAGATACATTATCACTTACAGAGCCAGCATCCGATAACCTCATAGCAGCACTCGAACTCTTTGGTATATGGGGGTTTGATTTGTTATTGTCCATAATAACATTGGAAATTTTTTGATTGTTTCCAACAGAATTTGCTTTCATAGTAATAACAAAAGATGTGAATGCCTCTGCTAATTCTAATCCTTCTAGTTCAATCCCCATTCCTAATTTGTTTTCAGCAAACGCATAAGGACTATTATATACATAGCTTTCCGCCAAAGGATCGATGTTGAAAAAGCGACCTATATCTGGCTGGTGATTTCTCCATTTGAATTGATCCCACCCTGTTAATTCATCATGTTCCTGCCCCTGAAATTTAAACTTATTAGCCAGTTTGTCTTCTCTTCTAAAGGAGTTAAACGTTCCACCAAACGGATAATAATCGTAGCGTTTTTTTTCGGACACCTCTTTTTTGCTTAGGGTGTCTGTATTTTTTAACAGAAGCGGTTTTATTACCCCTGCCTCTTGGTCTTCATAATATGTTAACTTTCTACAGCCCATTCAGAGCGTCAAGATAGCTATTTTTTAAAACATATCCATCGCCTGTTTTACTAATTCTATTAGATATTTTGCAAGCCTTGCTAGTTGGATTAATAGCTTTATTATTTCCTTTACTTTCTGTTTTACTTTCATCGGTTCTCACGTTTAAATGTTAAGCGCGAGAACCGCTATAAATTTATTGCTTACCGATCAATAATCAGAGGACATCCTTTCTAGCCTCCTAAGCTATATTAACATAACATGCTCTTATATAATCAGCCGCAAAACCCTTGTTGATACCCAAGCTGTTCTATAAGCATATTATGTAAAATAGCCCCTCGTTCCATTCGCTCCCAAAAACCCTCTAGGCCTTCGCTTGGATTAAAACTATTCCAACCAATAGTTTTAACGCCATCGTTTTGGCAGCATTCCACCTCAAAAACTGACCGTCAAGTAAGTAATAAACCATCTCGGTTAAAAATAAATGGGCTTGGTATGTGCTTAATTTACTGATTAGGTAATTGCCCATTTAATTTTAATCGGGATGCACCAAACTAGGATTCTACCTTATTTCTGTGCACTGCCTTTTCTCTAGTGCGGTATGAACACTCATTTTCTTTAGTATGAGTATTCAACTGTAAATAATTAATCCAAAAGGAAAGCCAATCATTTCTTGATGGCTTTTTTTAATTTGTGCGAAGCAAAATGAGCCGCTGTTTAGCGTGGGATTTGAGAAGCACAAGTAAAGGAAAAACAGCCTTGAGCTAAAAGGCTGGACAGAGCTTGCAATGAGTGAGGTACGAACGGATTGCGAACGAACGGCCAAGCCAACCGAAGAGAGGCACGAACGTAGGTTTGCGAGCCACCTGCGAATGGAGCAAGGGTGGTGTAAGCTTTGTGTTTGTGAGGAACGAGCAGACCGCTTGCAGCTATGTTCTTACACAAGGGAAGCCTACCTGCCGGAGGCAATAATCAACTTACCCGCAGCCCGCAGCGACCCGCAGGTGAGCAAAAATACTGGCAGAGAAGGGATTTTTTGTTGCCTTGCTTTTCTCAAGGCTGCTAAAAATACCGAGAACTGCCGTGACAACTGATAGAGGAACGCAATAAAAGTGACAAGCTTGCGGAGTGCAACGGAGCAACCCGAAGGGCAAAGCAGCTTATTTTTATGTCTATTTTCTTTCAATTGAAAAATAAAAATGTGCTGCTTTGGCTTGGCGGTTTTATTTGCTGACGATTGAAGGTGGCACTCCGCTTTTCCTAAGTGCTTTTTACCGTCCCTCGATGGGCGGTAAAAACATCTCTTTTGTTGGATTCGTACAGTATGATTATTTTATTTTATCAGGATGCCTACTTGTATGATATACATTAAGGATAACTACTTTTTCTTCTCGTACTTGATATACTACCCGATAATCCCAACGAAAAAATCTTCTAATATCTCCTTCATTATCAGGATAATATTCATCTAATTGATACAGTGTGGCATTTTTTGATAGCGTTTTTGCTGTTAGTACAATCTCTCTTCTTACTTTCTTTGCACTTGAAGGAGATTCTTCTGCTATGTGACCACAATAGTAATCAAGGGAAGCGCTTGCCCTTTTTGTCCATTCTACTTTTCTACTCACAGCCCTTTTTCCATATCCGCTTGTGATATTACTTCTCCTCTATCAGCTTCGGCTATGGCTGCATCAATATCCTTTTTGTAGGCTAATTGGGTTAATGGCTTGCCTGATGATGTATAGGCAATAACCTTATCTTCTTTATCTAACAGCCCTTTTACATATTTTTGGAGTTTGGACAACACTTTTACATCATCTGTCTCTGCGATGTAATAATGTAATGTGGATTTTATTTCTGCGATACTATTCATTCTCACTACTTTTAGTAAAGATAACGTTTTCATAATTATTTCAGTTTAATGGATTTCATTTTTATCTTCTTAACCTAGTGGTGCTACTTCGCTAAAGCTTCGTTAGCCCAAAGGATGGAACTGCTGAACTTCTTCTTTCAACCCTTCCATATCATTTTGTAAAAAGCTTTCGGTACTGCTGATATACCGATGGCCAGCCAAGTATTGTACTTCTCTTAAGTTGTAAGATTTCAACCATTTGGTTATTACACTTGCTCTAATCTGTTTGGCATTTAATACGGTTGGATTAATCTTTCTTGCCCTTACCATGGTTCGGGTTACAATATTGTTAATGCTGTACCTATACCCTCCTTCTCCTATAAATAACAGGTTTGATTTAGTTTGCGTTTGATATTTCCGTTTGGGTTTCATCTGTTCAAGCTCTGGGCGTACCTGTAAAATGTAATCATACATTTCTAATACTTGGTGCGCTTCCAGTTGCATCATTCGTCCATTTCTTCTTACGCCTCCTAGCACGTCTATTTTACCTTCTTTCAGCTTAATGTCATTGGTTTCAAGTTTGCCCAGTTCTTCGGTTCTAATGCCTTGATATACCAGTAATCCTAACAGTACTTTGTCTCTCTTCTGTTGGATAGTTTCAACAGGGTATTTATTATAAAGCTCGTGCAGCTCGTGGGTTTCCAAGATTTGATAAAGCACTTTCCGCTTCGCTCCTTTTACTTCTATATCGGTTGCAGGGTTTGTACTGATGCGTTCTTCTCTCAATAAGTAATCATAGAAGTGCCGCACCACAATCATATAATGTTTAATCGTGCGTTGGCTAATCCCCTTTTGTTGGCTATGCTTCATAAACAGCAGTAAATCATTATAGCTTATTTGTTCTGCTTCTAAATTCTCTTTTACAAGCCATTTTATATACTGATTAAACACATTCATTCGGCTATGGATGCTTTTGCTTGTAAACCCTTTTGATTTTAGGTAGCTAATAAATTCCTCTTTCATCTTCATGGAGTTTACCTGATTCATAGTGTTTAAGATTGTTAAAGGGTTGATTTCCTACGCCAAGGCTTCGGTAATCAAGATTCTCTTTTTCTTGTGGGATTCCAGATAGATGAACATATACCTGTGTGCTGTCTAAGCTGCTATGGCCTAAAAAACGGCTGATACTTTCCAGCTTCATACCTGCTTGCAGCAAGTGGGTAGCTATGCTATGCCTAAGCGTGTGTAGGCCTATTTCTTTTTCATTCAGATCAATATCACCACTTTGATATTGCAGGTATTTTAACCGCAGGTTTAAACTTTGACCTTGCAACCTTTTGTACTGCTGATAGCCTGTAAATAGTGCCGTGGTTTTACTTCCGAGTAAGATTTCAGGGCGATGGTCATATACATACTCTTGCAAGTATTTCAAATTGGTTTTACTAATCGGAACAAATCGTTCTTTATAGTTCTTGCCTTTTCTCACGTGGAGTAATGCCTTATCAAAATTAATGTCTCCTACATCTAAACTAACTCCTTCATTTCTTCTTAAGCCACATCCATAAAACACGGCTAGCATAGCTCTGTCTCTTGCTTGCAAGGCTTCTATAATCGTTTGATTGGTATTGAGTCTCTTTTCAGGCTCTTGATAGGTGGTTTTAAATAGCAGATTAATTTCTTCGGTGGTTAGGTAGATTATTCTTGGCTGAGTTTCTTCATTTTCGATGCGTATCTCTGGGATGTCTAACCTGCCTACTTTTCTGAGGTATTCAGTAAATCTGCGTAATGCCTGGATATGTTTATTCAAGTGTGCATTGCTTAACCCACCACCTCGCCTGATATTAGTGCGCTGCTTTAATTGTTGGTAATGGCTTTCAATATGGGTGGTTTTTAATTGCTTGATGTGGTGTACTCCTTCATTGGTTAAGTAAAACAGCAACTCACGAACGTGCAAGGGTAAGTTATACACCGTGCTGGCTGCATAGCCTTGTACGTCTAGCCATTCTTTAAAACTTTGCTCTAGGTAGCGGTAAGAGGCGTTTTCAAGGTTTAAGTTTTTCATTTTTATTACTCCCGATTATTGGGTCGGTTGATGTTTTCGGTTTTGACTGAACTACTTCTATTTTCTGCTGCTACTATCTGGGTTCGTAGTTATGTAGTTCATTTTACGGCTTGAACTTCTTTTGGGCTTCTTGAACTACTTACACTTAGTTTTTGTACAATTTCATCCATTACAGCTTCTATTCGCCTGTTCCGTTGGGCTTGGTCTTCATACGTACTCACTTCATAGCCAAAGCCATTCTTTTTATCTCCTTTCACTTTTTGTACTAAGCCCCATTCCTGCAAAGCAATCATATACCGCTTTTGGTTACTGGCTTTTACTTTCAAGGCTTGTCTGGCACTTACATTGGTAAAACTATTTTTGTCTTCGAGTTTCAACCAGTCTTTTAATTGCTCAAAGTAGTTCCGAGTAGCTCCATTTAAGTCATCTGATTTCCTGAGTAGGATTTCTTTCATCAATTTATTAGCTTCTTCTATATCCTCAATACTCGTTTCAATGTATTCTTCTCCTGTTTCTTTATCGTGTTGCTTCTCTCGTTGATGTTGATGGTAAAAGGTTACTGCTTCTATAAAGGCTAGATAATGAGCATTGCTTCTTCTTGGCTTAAACACTTCTTCGGGGATTAGTAAGCTTTCTGCAAAAGGGTTTCGTATAGTAATTGGCACGAGTGCCCGTTGCATATTCTTAAACTGCTCCTGTATTTCGTGTTCTGCCGCTAAGTCTATTTTGCCTGCACTTAACTTTCTTTGATAGGCCATTATATTACTGTCTTGTGCCTTACTTTCATCTATGTAAATCAAAAAACTTCGGTTCGCATTATCTTCATACAGGCTTTCTTTGGTGGTACAACCACTCACGCAAACTGGCCCTTCCACTACTAAACTCACCGTTCTGGTTTCGCCTTTGGTGTTTTTGATTACCACCGTTTTAGTAATTCTCTTCTTGCTTTTGATTTCTCGTAAGGGGTACAGCACTTCATCGGTTCCGTCTAAATCTTCAATCAATATCAGTCTATTTCTAAGCTCTTGCTGACCGAAGTAGTAAAAGGCATTGCCGCTTAATGTGGTTATTTCCATTTTATCTTCTTCGGGTATTAAGGCACTTACCTTTTCTTGCAAGTGAGTTTTACCTATGCCACTACTGCCCAAGCTGATAATATGTAAAGGATTATCTCTTTTTCTGCTCGTAAAGATTAAGTACATCAGGAGCCTGTTATCTTCCTCACCTATTACGCCTGCTTTGCCTATATCTTCTTTGGTGCGTGCCATTAAGTTGGGTGCTGATAAGTATTGTTGAGCTGCTTTTATTTCATCTGGGGTAAGCAGTTTTCGTTGGTTTTGGTTGCTTGCGGATGCTATCCGCTCCAATTCTTCCAACCTGTATTTTTCTAGTTCATCCGTTAAATCGGTTAAGGCTGCGGCTGCTACACTGGTACCGATTTCTAACCGCTCGGCAATCTTCCTAATCAGCTTCTCAGTTTGGTTATCATTATATAAGTCTAAATTATGTCTTAATGCTAAGTGTTCTACTTGGATTTTAAGCGTTACCCGCATTCTGTCCAAGCCTTCTAATCTTATGCCTCCTAGCACGGCTATGTACATTGGTGGGTGTTGGTAGATAATATGATCTCCGTTGCTTGTGTCAAACACTCTTTTTATATCTTTCATAAAAATTATTTTCTGATATATATATCACTAAACTAGTATATGTTACAGAACATAGCAAGGTATATATCGTTTGATTAAGACTTTTATATCAGCTACATTTGTTCAAAGCGTATTATTTATATCGTTTTAACTACTTATATATGACTTTAGGTGAACATATCACGACCCTTAGAAAACGAAAAAAGCTTTCGCAAAACGAACTGGGAAAGCTTGCCAGTACTTCTGGTGATTTGCTAGGACGCTACGAGCGTGACGAAGTGAAGCCTTCTATTGAGGTGGTTATAAATATTGCTGATGCACTTGAGATTTCGCTTGATTACCTTGTAGGTAAAACTAAGCTCGAACTCGATACGGGTGCTCTCAAACGATTAGAACATATTTCGCAACTCCCTGAACAGGAAAAAGCACAACTCTATAATGTGGTAGATGCCTTGCTAAGGGATTTTAAAGCTAAACAAGCATATTCGTAATATCTGTTTATGCAAATTTTAAAATCAACTCACAATCTATTTCAATTAGCTATTGCTGATGGATGGCAATTTAGCTTTGAAGATAACACATATACTATTTTTAATGAAAATGAACTTGAGGGAGTAATTCAAATATCTGCATATGTTAATAAGAATAATAATACCTACAATGTAGATCATCAATATAAAAAGGAGATTCTAGAATACCCTGATGCTATTATTACTCAGTTATCAAAATATGATTCCATTCAATATATGACCAAGAATCTAGAAGAAGAAATTCTTCAATTAAACTGGGTTCTTGGCCATAAGCAGATTATGTTATTTATAACTCTAACAACTGACTTGAAGTATATCAAGTCAGTTCGAAAACTTAATCAACTTGTTTGCAAAATTTTCACTACCCTTAAAATCATTTCCTAAGAACAAGCTCCTTCTACCGCACAAGGATTGGCTGTCTTGGTTTTAGGACTGGGAGCAATATTAGTATTATCACTTGGTATAATAAATGGCGCTACAGGTTGAATGTTTTTGGGTACTATTGAATTTGTCCCTTCATTATTTGGAACCACATTAAGCATTTGATATAATTCTAGCTCTGGCTGCCACTCTGCTACATCAGGGTATTTCTTTTGAGCTCCTTTTACATAGCGATTAAGTTGTGCTTTACCAGCTCTTTTTCCGTTTTTACTATTTGGCTTTAATTCCCTAATAATACCACGCTTTACACCATCAGCTCCTTGTTCAATTTTTACTCCATCTGCTCTGTTTCCTTTACCTAATTGCTGTTCTGTTTTAATTCCATCAACTCTCCATTCAGCTTGTCTTTCGGAATGCGCTTGTCGACCTACTCGAGCAAAACGACCAAGATTTTCGCCAACAGAGCTACTTGGATTCCACTTTGGTCGAGTTACTCCCGTTTTAACAACAGTTTCAATTACAGGTCTAATCATCGGAGAAGGCCTTGAAAAAGCCATCCCGGCTGACAGCCAAGGAAAAGGGAGAAGTTCCGCACCTTCTAACTCAATACCCATTCCTAACTTGTTTTCTGCAAATGCATAAGGACTATTATACACATAGCTATCTGCCAGCGGATCAACATTAAAGAATCTTCCTATCGCTGGATTATGCATACGATATTTGAAGTGATACCAATTTAAATCAAGGTCTTCTATCAATTCAGTCTGATTATGAAAAAGGAAATTATTCTTTTTAGAGTTCTCTCTTTTAAACTCATTAAAGGCGAGCCCAAAGGGATAGTAGCTATCCATCTGAACAATCTTGCTTTTGGTGTGGGTAATTTTTAAATCATCAAAATATACATTTATATTGGCAGCATCTTCGTTGCTTACATATATGTATAAATAGCCTGCTTCGGTGATGGAAACAGGGGGAATGGTTTCCAGTTTTTCAAAACTGCCTTCTGCTGCGGTGCTTATGCCTTCAAAACCACTTTGGATGAGTAGGTAGTTAGTATCGAACAGTAGGTAATTTAAATACGCTGCCGGAGCATCGGTATTGGCTGCCGGGCTTAATGCACCTGCGCCTGCTGCTGTAAACTGATCTAATATTTGCTGTGCTACTTCTGCAGTAGCTCCTACGGGTGTAAAGGCTGTTGCTATGGCTGCCAACATAGTATTTGCCAGTACCTTATCTCCGTTTCCGTTATAGGATGCAGTGGCATATTTTACCCATACTTCTAAATTTAGTACATCGCCCGGAGCTACGCTAATACTTTTTGCCGGGCCCATTATTTGGGTGGCTACACTATTAAGCATAGCCGAATAAGCGGGTATAGCCACGTTGGCATCGGGTGGGGTATTATTAAATAACTGGTCTTGCTTGTCGGTTTCTTCTACATTGGTAAAGGTGGCTGTTTCATAGGCTCTGTATTCGGTTTCCATAGTAGCCAAATAGGTATCTGTTTCATCTTTGGTAGTAAAGCTTACCCGTGTATTGCCTAAGTGGTCTTTTAAATGGTATTGATATTCTACGGGAGACCCCGGAACAGGTCCGGGGATGATTCTTCCTTCGGCAGTTTGGATAAATTGAAGTTCAGCTTGCCCTGTTTCAATCGTTTCATAGATAAACTGACCTGCGTAGTCGGTACGCTTTTGTAATTCATTACTGGCATTATATACTTCTTGTGCCAGTTTTATGCCTGTGGCATCATAAACGTATTTTATGTATTCGCCTCTTCCTTTTGTTACCTTGCCCGGTAAGTTCAGGTGGTTGTATTCGATGGCGGTAATGTCTTTGTTTTTATCTTCGGTCATATTGCCATTACCGTCATAATCGTAATCGTTGCCTGTGGTGTTCCCATCTTTAAAACCTTGGGTAATATCTCCTGCATCCGTTACCGACTGCAATTGGTTTCCTTTCGTTCCATACGCATAAGTCATGTTATCCATTACACCATTGGCTCCGTTTCGTGTAAGTGAGAGAATATTCCCATTTAAATCATAACCTCCCACACTCATATTGGTTGCACCCGATAGCCAAGCAACATCTAGTTTTTTAGAAGTTGCATTGGTAATGCGGTTCATCGGGTCGTAACTGTAGGTGTAGGCTTGCTGCTCACTTCCATTTACGCCTGATGTCCATTTAACTGCGGATATATTTCCGTTGAATAAAGAACTGTTTCCTAAAGAAACATCCTGGTTATTATACAAAAGTTCCATCCCAAAATAATCGTTTTCTCCATCGCTTAATGTATTATCATTTATGCTTGTCAACCACCCTCTAATATTATAGCGGTAATCCACACTTTGGGCAAAGGTTGTTCCATCATCTTCGGAGTGTAGGTTTTTTTCAATCAGCTCGCCCAGCTCGTTGTAATCATTGGCAATCAGTATAATTTCATCTTCGGTATTGAGTTGCTGTTTTACCTCTAACAACCTGCCAGCGTGGTCGTAGGTATGGGTTGCTAAGATTTCATTTGTAGCTGTACCAGCAGTATGCGTGCTTTTAGTTTGGAGTACCTTTCCTACAAAATCATAGAGGTTGCTTACCCTATCCTTTCCTCCCAAATTATTATCTGCTACTGTTTGAATCACTCTGTATCTATCATCGTAATACATTACTGTTTTTAGCCAATTGTTATCGTCTAGGTTTTTCACCCTACTGGCGGTTACTTGCCCTTTTACTGTGGTAAAGTTAGTGGTTTCTGTGCTATAAACTGCATTGGTAGTTTGGGTTAATTGGGCATCTTCATAGTCCATTTCCCACGTGCCCATAGGGTTTTCGTTTTGTGCAGTTACATTAGTCCATTTCCCTCCAGATTGCTTTTCCAGCTATAATAAGAGGCAGGAAAATACCGTGTTTGTCTAAGGTTACCTTTACTCTCCTTGCTCTGAGGCTTCTTTTATTATTTGGAGTTTGTCTTCTTTACTAAATTTTCTCTTTTTACTTGACATAATTACTAATTTAAAACTATAATTATGTCCGACCAATTAGGAGGCTAATATATTAAACCTCATCGTAAGCCCCTTTGCTTATACTTTCTATTCAGCTTAAAGTCCTCAATCCAGTTCATTAGTTTACGGAGCCAATCAAAATACAAGCTAATGGTTAAAAACATAGTCATAAGTATAATAACAAGTAAATTAGCATATAGGGTTTCCATTTTTTTATAGGCAATTACCTTTTCGGGGGCATAAAACCGGGTAGCAATATCTAAAAATTTCGATTCGTCAGGTCGGTAATAAATAGGGTATATCTTTTGAATAATCTTCCCCTTTCCTTCCGCAATTCGGGTAGTTGCCCCTTTGCCTTCGAGCATATTGCTAAGTGATGCATTATAGTTACGAGCTCTTAAAAACTGCTGCAATTGCAAGCCATTAGGGGTATCTGTTAGTAAATGTTTAATGCTATCCAGTTCACTCGACCATCGTTGGTGCTTATTGCGGTAATATGTTTTTAGAGTGGCTAAAAAAAGTTCAGTTTCTTGGTATATTTCTCTATTAAAAGTTGATAAATCAATGGAATCGGCATTCTTAAATTGGTTAGCACCCACCATTTTAAGCTGCTTATCTATCTCATTTTTTAAAAGGATTAAATGACTCTTAACAATTTTTAACGAGTCGGGGTTGTTTGCTAAAATGTCAAATTTATTACTCACTTTGGATAAATGAGTTTCGAGCCTTGGCACATAATAGGTGGCATAATAATCTGCCAAGGCAATTTCTCTAGTATAATTATAAAACTGCCTATTATAGGCATTATGTTTAAACTGGGTAACTGCCAGTGCTTCAAATGCCCACCTCGAGGCCATTAAATTGCCCACAGCCGGTACTTTATCCAAATTGCTAAGTTGGGGGTTAAACTTATCAAAACTTATAATTACGCCACTTAGTACCAATTGCGGAATAACTAATAAGGGAATTAATATATATACCGTTACAGCCGATTTAAAGGCCGAAGATATGTTTAGCCCAAGCAAATTGGCAAAACCTGCCGTAAAAAACATAATGGCCCACATAGAGAGCGTCATCCCATTAACTTGCAAAATAAGGTTGCCAATAATTACAAAGCTCAATGTTTGCACAGCCGATATAGAAAATTGCACGGCAATTTTAGAGGCCAAATAGCTCGCTCTACTTAAATGTAAAAATGATTCTCTTTGGAGCATTTTACGGTCTTTAATCAGCTCCTCTGCACTTAGTGTAAGGCCCATAAAAAGAGCAATGATAACCGTCATAAAAAAATAAACAGGGATATTATCATTATTCATAAATGAGTACGAAGAATCACCATTTAGATTTTCGTAATAACGAATAAGCAACCCTAAAAAAAGAGCCAATACAGGTGCCTCTAAAAACGTAATAAACAGGTATTGTTTATTGGCAAGTTTGGTGCGAATGTCTCTAATGCCAAAAATTTTCATTTGCTGAAAATGCCCTGGGTTTTTTTGCGTAATTTTAATGGGCTCTTTGGATTGTTCTACTTGAGGAAGGGTAATTTTTTTAGTAAAGTATTCGTACCATTTAGCTGCAGAAATCCTTCGATTATCGGTAAAACGGCCATATTCATTAACAACTTTATTTTCTAAAATGTTAAAAATTTGTTCGGATTTTATATTGCCGCATTCCATACATGCGCCTTGGTCTTTATTAACCATATTTACAATGGTTTTAAAATACACCAAGGCTTCAACCGGGTTGCCATAATACACTTGATACCCCCCAACATCTAAAATAATAAGCCGATCAAACATTTTAAATATATCGGACGAAGGTTGGTGGATAACGACAAAAATAAGTTTGCCCTGCAACGATAACTCTTTAAGCAAATCCATAATATTTATGGAATCGTTAGACGAAAGCCCGGAGGTAGGTTCATCTACAAATAAAATGCTTGGTTTACGAAGCAGCTCAAGTCCTATATTCAGCCGTTTTCGTTGGCCGCCACTTATAGTTTTATCCAAAGTCGAGCCCACTTGTAAATCTTTAATTTCGGATAAGCCCAAGCTCTTTAAAGTGCTTTGCACTAAGTTATGTGTTTTTTCGATGCTGTGATTGCCAAACGTAAGGCGAGCTGCATAATACAGATTTTGATAAACCGATAACTCTTCAAGCAAAAAATCGTCTTGAGGCACTAATCCTATTACTCCACGAAGGCTTTTAGCATCTTTGTATAAATCTTTGCCATTTAATAATACGGTGCCTTGGGTTGGCTCAGAGCTGCCATCTAAAATGCTTAATAAGGTTGACTTGCCAGAGCCTGAAGCACCCATTATGCCCACTAGTTTGCCCCCTTCTTCTGCAATATTTATGTTCTGAAGCCCAACCACACCAGATTTAAACGCATAGTGGATATCTTTTGCCTCAAATGAGATTTTATGAACAGATTCTTCCTTTAAAAACTTAGAAACAACATCGCTGTAGTAAATAGGCTGTATTTTATTGCCTCTAATACTGCTGCCCGTAGGAAAAACATACACCTTTCTACTTCTAAAATGATTGCCGTTTAAGGTAAGGTTAGAGATGCCTAAGTACTTAATAAAATAAGTATCCGCATCGGCAATTCGCAATACCACCATCATACCTGTAAGGTTGCGCGAAACGATATGCACAGATTTTTGTTGATGAGGGGCAGACCCTTCATCAACAATTAAAATCTCTTTGCAGTCAAGGTCTTCAACCTCTTGGCCAAGTAAAAAAAGTTTGATTAAATCAGTCTCTTTTTGCGTAATATGAATGGCTTCGCTTATATAGAAGATTAGATTGCTTTGCCGCTCAGATATTTGACCGTCTTGAAGCATTAGCTCAATAAGCTTTAACAGCAATACGAGCTTTTGCTGCTTGGTAAGGCTTTCGTTAATAACCTTGCAAATGTCAAGTACTTTTGCCCAGTCGGCTATGTATTCGGCTGTTTCTAAATTGGTATCGGCCAGGTCGTGGTGCTCCGTTATTTTATCTATTTCTGTATCAAATACTTCGATAAAATGCGAAATACTATCATGAGAAACATGAATAAGAAGAAATTCTTTGAGATTATTACGTTCGTCTTCGGTAATTCGCTCTTTTGCGACAATGGCAAATAAGCGAACTATTAATATTAAGAGCTCTTCGTTCATTTAGTGCTTAAGGAAACCTCTATTAATTCAAAGCCAAGCGAAAATACACTCGTGTAAAATGCTACATTTATGCGTCTGCTAAACTTACAACATCTGCTAAAATAAGTAAGCTTTCTTCTAAATACACATCTTTTAGTTTAAGTGTTTTTTCTGAAGTTTCACTTGTGAGGCCTTCTTTTGAGTAAGCAGCGGAGTCTAGCTCATCAACAGTAGGTTGGGCTTTTTCTTCTTCCTCTAGTTGGGTTCTTCTCTCTGCTTCGTTTAAGCTAACCTTTTTAATGCCTCTGCGCTCTTTGAGTTTTTCTAAATCCGCAATTAAGTTTTGTAAATCTTTATCCGATTTCGCTCTAAGGCTATACGCTTGATTAAGTTGAATGATAAACTCATCCGTAACTGAATTATCTAAATTATAATTGGCAGCCGGTATTTTGTCCCACTTAAGGGCACTGGCATACGAGGCCTCTCCTACTTCTGTGTGGTCAAATGTCGAAGGTAATTTTACATCTGGTGTAACTCCTAAATTCTGCGTGCTGCCTCCATTTATTCGATAAAATTTAGCTGTTGTTAATTTTAACTGCCCAAGCTTTTCTTTTTCTTCTGGTATGTATTGTTGCAAGCCAATTAAGCTCTGCACGGTTCCTTTGCCAAAAGACTGCTCCCCAATAATTACCCCTCGCCTATAATCTTGGATGGCGGCCGCAAAAATTTCAGAAGCCGAGGCACTTAACCTACTGGTAAGTACTGTTAAGGGGCCATTATAAAATACTTCATTACTATTGTCATCTTCTTGGTGTATTTTATTCACATAGTCTTTTACCTGTACCACCGGGCCATGATCTACAAATAAACCTGTTAACTCTACGGCTTCGTCTAAGGCTCCGCCCCCATTTCTTCGTAAGTCGATAAGCAACCCATCAATTTCTTTTGTTTTAAGGTCTGCAATTAGTTTTTGAACGTCTCTGGTGGTACTATTAAACTCAGCATTTCCGCTGCTGGCATTTTTAAAATCTTTATAAAACGAAGGGATATTTACCACCCCTAATCGGTAAGGTTCTCCCTCTTTTATAAACTCATACACTTGGCTTTCGGCTCGTGCATCTTCTAAATTTATCTTATCGCGTACAATTTCTATTACCTGAGGTTTAGAAGAAACACCCCCTTCGGCTTTTAGCACATTTAATCGAACTAATGTTCCTTTTTTACCTCTGATTAATTGCACCACATCATCATTTCGCCATCCAACTACATCTATCATTTCACCCTCTTTGCCTTGTGCAACTCCTATGATTTTATCATTGTCATGCAACTCGTTTCCTTTAAAGGCCGGGCCGCCTGGCACAATGGAATACACCACGGTATAATCTCCATCTTTGCTTAGTCGAGCCCCAATCCCTTCCAGTGATTTGCTCATTTCAATATCAAAGTTTTCGGCAGTAATGGGGTTAAAATAGCTGGTATGCGGGTCGAGCGACTCCATATAGCTATTCATAAAAATTTGGTAGATATCGGCACTATTATACTGCTGCATAGCTGTTTTGTAGCGCTTATATCGTTTAATTAGTATCTCTTTGGCCTCTTCTTGCGTTTTATCGTCTAATACATAATTCAGTATTTCACTTTTTATGTACTTTCTCCAAAGTTCGTCTTGAGCTGCTATGGATTTTGGATACGTTGCCTCTTTGCGATCCAAATCAAAAAATTCCTTCTTGCTAAAATCAAAATCGCGTTCAAAAAGTTGATTTACATAAGCAATACGCTCGTAATAGCGCTCTTTAAAAACGGCAAATACTTGGTATGGTACCTCAATATTACCTGCTTTAAGCATATCATCAATTTCAAATTTATACTTATCAAAAGAGGCAATATCAGAAGTTCTAAAATAGAGTTTGGTATTATCTAAGTTTTCTAAATAATTAGTGTAAATAACGCTAGAGAGCGAATCGTTTAAGGGTACTTTTTTGTAATGAAACCGTTTAAGAAGTTCGGTGATTAATACCGTCTCATTTACATTTTTGGCTTCAGGGTATACTACTTTAATGGTATCATTAATCTGATATTCTAGCTCAAATTTTGGAATATCACTAACCTTATCAAAGCTAATATCTTTGTTTATTGGCAGTAATGCAAAACTTGCCAAAGCAAGTATGATGGGTATTATAATTACTAATCTCTTCTTCATTTTTTCGCTAATTCTCACAATCTTTGTCGGTTCTCTACTAAATAATTTACAAATCTAATAGATTATACGATTATACCGTTTTGGGTTCTTCTTTTTTTATAAACGGATATTTATACCTCTATTCTTTAACAAAAAGGTTAGGTTTAGGATAGGTATTAAAACTTTATTTCATCAGGGTTTCCCCCATCAAAATCAAAGTTTTTTAAGAAATCGCTTGCCTGCTTAGTGCTTTGGAAGAAAAATTCCTTTTTATCTCCTTTGGTAGATATAATTTCGACCATAATAGATTTTACTTTTCGCTGACCTTTGAGTACGTAATCGGTGGGCAGTTTATAGTCGTTTTCTGATTTTAATATTTTTGCAATGGTATGCTGGGTGGTTCTTACCGATTGGCAATACGTACACTTATAATTTTTAAGCAGTTTTCCTTCGGTACTTTCGGTTGCCGGTGTTAGAATTTCTTCTTTTTCAAGCTTTAAAGTTCTAAACCCACAAGAGCCACATTCCAGTGCCTCTAAGTAACCTAAGTACTTTTCAATTTGCACCTCTCCTGTTTCTTCATCTACCCACACATCATAGTCTATCGAAAACACATTTTCTTCTGCTTGCATGCCTTCATCTAAATGAACATCCTCTTCCTCTTCGCTTAGTAAGTGCATTTCGTTGCCCGCCTTAGAAATACGTGGCGTGTACCTTAACACAGTTAGTTTTTTTTCTAAAGATGTTGGGTAGTAAAATTTGAGTATTAAATAAATTATATAACCGATTAATACCCCAACACATAAACTCATAAAAAGCCGTACAAAAATGTACATTAAACTTTTTTCTATAGTAGAGTCGCCAACGGTATTACCGATAAAAAATACCGCTGCCGCCAAGGCAAAGTAAAAAAACTGGTAGGCTTTTATTCTGTTTAATTTAAGATAATCGTATTTGCCTTTATAAGTTTTAATGGCCGAAAGCTTAATATAATGAATAAATAAAAAGGTAAAAGCAATTGCTACAGCCGCTATTGAAGCGATGATCATAATTTGATGCCAGCCTTCTAAAAATTGATGATAACCGGGGTCAGAGTTTTCCATATTGTTGAAAAGATTTATTTTTGCTTAATCTAGGTAATAATAACACATACGAAGGTATAACGTAAAAAATTTATAAAGTTTATATGAAATTAATATTTATAGCACTGGCCAAATTAAATAAGGTACTTATGCCAAGTATGAAGAGTAAAGATTTAACTCGATTATCTAAAATTGATAAACTTATTGTCGGCTACCGGTATATTATCACAAAAAAATCATTGGAGTAAAAGGAGCGTCTATTAATAGGTTTCAGGTTATTACCTAAATTGAGCGATTCACTAAAGCGATAAGCCTGCCTGGATTGGCAGACAGGCACTAATGTACTGAGTTACCCCGATAGCAATCGGGGCCAAAAATACTCGCAAAGCAAAAGTAACATAACGCGATACATTATATCAGTTGCAGCTTCATTCGAAAGCTTATAAACGCCCATCTTTTCGCATCCTATCTTCAACTTCTTTCATAATATCAGGAACTGTAGTTTCACTTATGCCACTATTAACTCCCTTTTGAATTGCTTCTTTTAGAGCTAAATACTGAATATTTTTCGATTGATCTTGGCGCACAAGAGACCTTAAATATTCACTATCATTTGTAAATTCTCCTGCTGCTATTTGGGATTTAATCCATTTATCCTGCTGATCTGTAAAAGTTACTGTTTTTCTAACTGTTCCCACAAGTACTATCTTTTAACGATTAATCATACTATTGGTACAATATAGCGTAATTTACTTTCAATAACAACAATATTTATATGAGAACCGCACACCTGCCTGCCGCAAGCATGGCATTTGTCATTTTTAATCTTCCGAAGCAAAGCGTAGGTGGTCGCACAACCTCCCTCCTGCATAATCGCTGATAATTACGGGAGCCAAAAGAGTGCTACCATACAGAGTGGACTGAACATTATTACAAAAGAGGAACGAGTAAAATATTTCAGGTTTAAACATTCTATTTTGTTAATTTGCATTCCAATAATTAACTAAATGAGTAACCAAGAAAAATTTATGCGAGAAGCCATTCGGCTTTCAGTTGAAAACGTACAAACAAGCAAAGGCGGCCCGTTTGGTGCTGTAATTGTTAAAAACGGTAAAATTATAGCACGAGGTGCTAACGAAGTAACCACCTCCAACGACCCCACCGCCCACGCAGAAGTTGTGGCCATACGTAATGCCTGCAAAAAACTGGGTAGCTTTCAACTAGACGATTGTGAAATCTATTGCAGTTGCGAACCCTGCCCTATGTGCTTAGGAGCCATTTATTGGGCTCGACCTGCCAAAATTTATTACGCTAACACCAAACAGGATGCAGCAGCTATAAATTTTGATGATGATTTTATCTATGATGAAATAAAATTACCAATCAATAATAGAAAGCTACCAACCATTCAATTATTAAGAGAAGAAGCCCAAGTGGCCTTTGCCGAATGGACTAAGAGTACCCAAAAAGCGGCATATTAATGATTGAGTTTATATTAAATGATAAAAAAGTGGTTACCAACAAACCAACTGGCTCGCTGCTGGTTGATTTAATTAGGTATGACCAACATTTAAAAGGCACAAAAATTGGCTGCCGTGAGGGAGATTGTGGAGCCTGCACTGTACTTATTGGTTCTTTGGTAGATGGAGCAATGCAGTATATAAATGTAACTTCATGCCTTACACCCATTGCCAACATTGCAGGCAAGCATATAGTTACCATAGAAGGACTTAATATGGTAAACCTTAGCCCAGTACAGCAAGAGATGGTAAACGAATCGGGTACGCAATGTGGTTTTTGCACTCCCGGTTTTGTGGTTTCTCTTTCCAATTATTGCCTTTCCGAAAACGAGCCCACTCAGGCAAAATCCATTGCGGCCATTGATGGCAATATTTGCCGATGCACAGGCTATAAACCCATTGAACGCACAGCCCACAACATAACAGATTTGCTCCTAAACAAAGACCATAATAATTCCATCAAATGGCTTATTGACAATCAATTTATTCCTACTTATTTTAAAGATATACCTCAGTTAATCAGCAATTTATCACCATTTGATAAAGTAACAAAGGCGCATAAACTTGTTGGGGGCGGCACCGACTTATACGTACAACAACCTGAAGTATTCGAGGAGATTGACATACGACCTATCAATCAAAATGCCAACCTTCGATTTATCAGGTTTGATGAAACCACTTGTATATTAGGTGGCAGTACTACGGTAGCAGATTTGGCTCAATCAACCAAATTGCAAAAATATATTCCTAATTTATTGGCTTATATAAAACTGGTTTCTTCCACCCCTATTCGTAATAGTTCTACCATTGCCGGTAATTTTGTAAACGCCTCTCCTATTGGTGATTTTACGGCTTTCTTTTTAGCCCTCAACGCACAAATCACTTTGCAAGAAGACCGTGAATCGAGAGCTATTTTTCTTAAAGATTTTTATAAAGGGTATAAAGACCTTGACAAAACAGCCTCAGAAATTATTACCGAAATCACGTTTGAATTACCTACTGTTTCTACCCACTTCAACCTCGAAAAAGTAAGCAAGCGCATTCATTTAGACATTGCGAGTGTAAATACAGCTATTCAAATTAGGGTTAAAAACAAGGTAATTGAACATATTCACTTATCTGCCGGAGGCATAGGCCCGATACCAACCTATTTACACAATACCGCTCAATATTTACAAGGCAAGAAACTCGCCCCTACGCATATAAAAGAAGCCAATGCCATTATGCAGGCCGAAATAAGCCCTATAAGCGATGTGCGTGGTACTGAGGATTATAAACGCCTATTACTACGGCAGCTATTTTACGCCCATTTTATTAAACTATTTCCGAGTCAAATTACCTTAACGTTATTGGTATGAAAAATATAGATTCAAAAGGCCACGTTACCGGAACCTCCATTTATATAGATGACATCCCCACTATTGAGGGCACCGGTTATGGAGTGGTGTTTGATTCTCCTTGCGCACACGGCAAAATTATTTCGGTAAATTACTCAAAGGCAAAGGCTTTGCCAGGTGTAATCCACATTATTACCCACAAGGATATTCCTGGAGAAAACCAAATAGGCGGAATACTCCCAGATGAAGAATTATTTGCTTCGCAAGAAGTACACTTTCAGGGGCAACCCATTGCTCTTATTATTGCAGAAAGTGAACAAATTGCCTTTAAAGCCCGAAAATTAATCGAGATTGAGATTGATAAAAAGACCGTTATTACCGACCCAAGGGAGGCACAACAAAAAGGGCAGCTCATTTTTCCGCCACGAACATTTAGTTTAGGCAACACCAAAGATAGTTGGAAGGATTGCTCCCATATATTTGAAGGAAAAGTTGATATTAATGGCCAAGAGCATTTATATATTGAAACCCAAGGAGCCTATGCCCAGCCATTAGAAAATGGAAATATTAAAGTTTCCTCCTCTACGCAAGGCCCAACTGCCGTGCAAAGAGCAGCCGCCAAAGTGCTCAATATAGGTATGCATACCATTGAGGTAGATGTCGTTCGTTTGGGTGGCGGATTTGGCGGCAAAGAAGACCAGGCCACTCCGTGGGCCATAATGGCTGCTTTAGGCACCCAAATCTTGCGTATTCCCATAAAAGTAATTCTTCATCGTATGGATGATATGCGTATGACTGGAAAACGACATCCTTACAGTGCCGACTATAAAATAGGGTTGAATAAAGACCTCAAAATTGTGGGATATGAAGTAACTTTTTTTCAAAATGCAGGTGCTGCCGCAGATTTATCGCCTGCGGTAATGGAGCGTACGCTATTTCATGCTACCAACTCTTATTTTATACCTAATGTAGAAGCCACGGCTTATAGTTGCAAAACCAATTTGCCTCCTAACACAGCATTTAGAGGCTTTGGTGCTCCGCAAGGCATGTTTGTAATAGAGTCGGCCATCGCATATGCTGCTAATGAGCTGGCCATTGAAAAACAGCAAATACAAAAGGTAAATCTATTAAAAGATGGAGATGAGTTTCCCTACGGGCAAATTGCCGAAGGGGTTGGCCTATCACCTGCTTGGGAAACACTAGTTAGTAAGTTTAACTTAAAAGCTACCCAAAAAGAAATTGCCAGTTTTAATAAAACCAACGATGCCGTAAAAAAAGGCTATGCCTTAATGCCCATTACATTTGGTATTTCGTTTACCAAAACACCTATGAATCAGGCACGAGCATTGGTACATATTTACAGCGATGGCAGTGTGGGCATTAGCACTGGAGCTGTGGAAATGGGGCAAGGCGTAAATACCAAAATGTTGCAAATTGCCGCTAATATTTTCTCGGTATCCGCAAATCGGATTAAGTTAGAATCAACCAATACCACCCGTGTTGCCAATACTTCGCCCACGGCCGCCAGTGCCACAGCCGATCTTAACGGAAAGGCCTTAGAAAAAGCCTGCAATGCCTTAGCTAAACGATTAAAAACTACGGCTGCCAGTTATTTTAAAGTGGATGTTGGCACCATCCAATTTAAAGACGAGCAAGTGCTTGTCAATGGAAACACCTCTGACGTTAGTTGGAACCAGTTGGTTGATATGGCTTTTTTAGAGCGTGTTTGCCTCACCGAAAATGGACATTATGCCACGCCCATCATCAATTTTAATAAGGACAAAGAAAAAGGGCATCCTTTTGCCTACCATGTTTTTGGGCTGGCACTTACCGAAGTTACGGTAGATTGTATTAGAGGCACTTATGAATTTGATGCCGTAAAAATTGTACACGATTTTGGTAAATCGATGAACCCAACCGTTGACCGTGGGCAAATTGAAGGAGGCTTGGTGCAAGGAATGGGCTGGATGACACTGGAGGAAATAAAATATACTAAAGAAGGGAGGCTATTATCCAATTCCCTTTCTACCTATAAAGTACCTGATGTGTATTCTGCACCCAAACAAATTCTTATCGAGCCGCTCGAAACTGAAGGCACCGATATGGCCATTTTAAAGTCGAAAGCCGTAGGCGAACCCCCATTAATGTATGGCATTGGAGCCTATTTTGCCATTGAAAATGCCATAAAAGCGTTTAACCCAGCATATAAATCAACCTTTAACGCACCATTTACGCACGAAAAAGTGTTGATGGCACTGTATAATTAATGACACTCGAATATAAAACCTCAAATATTATTCGTGGAAGCCTTATTTATATGGTGGGCGATACTACGGCTGCCCTCCTATCGGATGAGTTTAGTTGGCTACGTTTGGCAGGGATTTTATTGATTGGAGCAACGTTTTACGCCTTTGAAATACCCAATTATTTTAAATGGATTGATAAGAAAGTAAGTCATTCTGGTACTCTAAAATCAAAATTACTCCGGGCTTCTTTAGCAATGCTCTATTTTAATCCATTATGGATTGCCCGCCATATTCTATTTATAAAGTTATTTATGGGGCAATACAATCAAATTAGCTGGGGCTTAATTAGTATTGGGGTACTTTCGTTTCTTGTAAATATTCCTGTGTCATTAGGTGCTAATTACCTCATTCAAAATAAAATAACCTCAGAAAAAAGGTTTATAGCAAGTGCTATTTTTTCGGGTTTAATGGCTGTTTATTATTCGTTAAGCAGTATTTGGTTTGGTTAAAATTAGCCACCAAGACAGAAAGGCTCAAAACCTGCCCCGCTTTGTGGGGGAAGCACCAAGTAGTATTGGTATTTGTTATTTCTGAAAATATTGACTTTATTCTGCATTATTCATGAATAATGCAGGTTATAGACAAACCTTTTGTAGTTTCTACATTAACTTAAAAGAAATAGGCAATACCATTTTTACACGTACAGGTTTACCCCTTTGTTTACCCGGTTGCCAAGCAGGTGCGCCAGAAACCACTCTAATAGCCTCCTCGTTGCAACTGCTGTCTATCCCTCTAATTACTTTAACTTGAGTAATAGATCCATCTTTTTCAATTACAAATTGAACAAAAACTTTGCCCTGCAAACCCATTCTTAACGCTTGAGACGGATAGGTTAAATTTGAATTGATATACTGATAAAAGGCACTCATTCCACCTATGGGTTTAGGTTGTTCTTCTACAATTAGAAATATTTCGTCAGAGACTTCCTCTTCCTCCTCATCAGCTACCTCTAATACATCTGGCAATCGATCAATAACCATATCCTCTGTCATTTCAATATCAAACGAAATTTCGAGTTCATCCTCAATATCTTCTATATCTTGTATTTCTACAATCGTTACGTTTTTTAACGCTGGAGGAGGAGGTGGTGGCTGTTCAGTGGGAGGTATTTCAACAACTTCATCAAATGTATCGTTTGTAATTACAGCAGTATCAATAGCTCCTGTGTCATCATAGAACTTCCATTCAAAAGCGGTATAAGCAAGTCCTAAACTTATAATTAATCCAATATTAAAAAATATAAACCGATATCGATTTATATCCGCTCTTTTATATTTTTTAGCTTCCATAGTCGATTTATTTTGTTGGTAGTAAGGTAATAACTTATACTATCAATTACTATGATAAAAATCACATAACACACGATTTTTATGTCATACACAAATTAATCATTAATATTTATGATTAAAATCACGTGTTTTTTAAAGAATATTTTCGTATTTTATTGCTTCAAACAAACATTTAGCAGCTATGACCAATTTTGATGATAAACATATTAAGAACGTAGTATTTGTTGGAGCTCATAAAAGCGGCAAGACTACCCTTGCCGAAACAATGCTTTTTGAAGCAGGCCTTATTAATCGAAGAGGCACCATTGAAGGAAAAAACACAGTATCTGATTTTCATGAGGTAGAGCATGAAAGAGAAATGACCATTTTTGCCACTCCCCTACACACTGAGTGGCGTAATTACAAAATAAATATAATCGACACCCCGGGGTTAGACGATTTTATTGGAGAAATAGCGTCATCAATGCGCGTGGCAGATACCGTAGCTATGGTGGTTAATGCCCAACATGGCGTAGAAGTGGGTACCGAAATTATTTGGAATTATACCGATCGATACCGAAAACCAACCTTGTTTATCATCAATCAAATAGATCACCCCAAAGCTAATTTCGAAGACACATTTAATTCTATTAAAACCCAATTTGGCAATAATGCTACACTTGTGCAGTACCCAATTATGGATAACGGGCAACAGTGCATTATAGATGTGCTAAAAATGCGTATGTACAAGTTTGGCAAAGAGGGCGGCAAACCTGAAAAACTCGATATTCCCAAAAGTGAAAAAGAAAAGGCCGATATCCTTCATAATGAACTCGTAGAAAAAGCCGCAGAAAACGATGAAGAATTAATGGAGCTTTTCTTTGATAAAGGCACATTAAACGAAGACGAAATGCGCAAAGGCATAAAATTGGGGATGTTGCATCATGAGCTTTTTCCGGTATTTTGTGTATCTGCCGAAAAAGATATGGGCAGTGGCCGTTTAATGGGTTTTATTGATAATGTTTGCCCCTCTGCTTCTGATCTTGCCGATATTCAAAGTGTAGAAGGTGTTACCATTAAATGCCAACCAGCCCAAGATACAGTTCTTTTTGTTTTTAAAACAATGCATGAAGCAAACCTGGGGCAGCTCTCCTTTTTTAAGGTAAAAGCGGGCACTCTTAATCAAGGAGATAAGCTAACCAATGCCCGCACTGAAAGTGATGAAACCATCAATCAATTATTTATTATGGATGGTAACAAACGGACTCCCGTAAAAACACTTACCTGTGGCGATATTGGGGCATCATTAAAACTTAAACACACCGAAACCAATGATACACTCTATGCAGGCACTAATAAAATTACCATAAAGCCAATTGTTTTTCCAGCACCTCGCATTAGAAGAGCCATAAGTGCCGTTAATAAACGTGATGATGAAAAACTGGTAGAGGTACTTAAAAAACTCGGTAGCCAAGACCCAACCATTAAAGTAGAGTTTTCGAGGGAGTTAAAACAACTGCTCTTGCTTTGCCAAGGCGAATTGCATTTGGCAGTAATCGAATGGACATTAAAAAACTTGCACAATATAGAAGTTCAATTTGAGCAACCTAAAATTTCGTACAGAGAAACCATCCATCGCTCATCCACCGCAAGCTATCGGCATAAAAAACAGTCTGGAGGCTCAGGCCAGTTTGGAGAGGTGCATCTAAAAATTGAACCTTGGCAAGAAGGCATGCCCGAGCCCGAAGGTTTTAATATTAGAGGTAAAGAAGAAGTTGACTTGGAATGGGGAGGCAAGCTTATTTTTTATAACTGCATTGTGGGCGGTGTAATTGATGTACGATACCTGCCAGCCATTATGAAAGGGATTATGGAGGTAATGGAGAATGGCCCTTTAACCAATTCTTACATTCGCGATGTTCGAGTAATGGTGTATGATGGCAAAATGCACGCTGTAGATTCGAATGACATATCCTTTAAAATAGCAGGCGCACATGCCTTTAAAGAAGCCTTTTTAAATGCAAGCCCACAATTAATGGAACCTATACAAACCCTTGAAGTACAAGTGCCCGAAAGCTTAATGGGAGATGTAATGACTGATTTGCAAACAAGGAGATCTGTTATTTTAGGCATGGAAGTAACAGGCGCGTACCAACGCATAAAAGCCAAAACACCGCAAGCAGAGCTTTACCAATATTCTACCAAACTAAGGTCTATAACACAAGGCAGGGCAAGTTTTGCAAGCCATTTTGCTGAGTTTGCTGCGGTGCCTCAAAATTTACAAAAAAGCATAATTGAAACCAATAAAGCATAGAAGAGGCTTAGGAATTGCATTAAAATAGCCGTTATTTTACCAAATGATTAGAACCTTTTCAGCAAAGGATAAACCATACCTGATTAACCTAATAAATCTTAACACACCAACATATTTTGATGCAGCCGAAGAAAAAGATTTCATTGTTTATCTTGAAAAGCAAATTGAGGATTATTATGTAATTGAACAAGATAATGTAATTATTGGCTGTGGTGGTATTAATTATGAAACTGATAAAAATACGGCCATCATATCTTGGGATATTATACATCCTGATTTTCAGAAAAAGGGGCTTGGCAAAGAATTATTAGTATATCGAATTAATAGAATTAAAGATTTAAATTCTTATGCTAACATAATTGTAAGAACATCTCAATTCTCTTTTCAATTTTATGAAAAATATGGATTCAAATTAATTAAATGCACCAAAGACTATTGGGCAAAAGGAATTGACCTTTACAAAATGAGTTATAAATTAGGTCAATAGTTAAATTAATACCCCACCAATGACCGCCTCAAAAAAAACACAAGAAGCTATTAAATCTAGGCTACACCCTCGCAATAAGCATAATACGAGGTATGATTTTAAAAAATTAATTAAAACCTACCCCGAGCTTAGCCAGTTTGTAAAGCTTAACAAGTACAAAGATGAATCAATTGATTTTTCAGATGCCAACGCAGTTAAGGCATTAAATGCTGCATTATTAGCCCAATTCTACCACATAAACTATTGGAAAATACCCCCGGGGTATTTATGCCCACCAATTCCAGGGCGAGCTGATTATATGCATCATATTGCAGATGCCCTTGCTGGCTTTAATTATAAAAAAATACCTAAAGGAGCCGGCATAAAATGCGTAGACATTGGTGTGGGAGCCAGTTGTATTTATCCAATTATTGGTGTTAAAGAATATGGGTGGACTTTTATTGGCGCTGATATTGACCCCGTTTCAATTGAATCGGCCACTCATATTGCAGAAAACAATAGCTACCTTAAACCACGTGTAAGTTTAAAGTTGCAACCTAGCAAAAAAGATTTTTTTTACGGTGTAATCAACAAAGAAGAACAAGTGGATATTACAATTTGTAATCCTCCCTTCCACATTTCGGCCGAGGAAGCCTCAAAAGGCACTAAAAGAAAACTCAATAATTTAACCCATACAAAAAACAAAGAAATAGTACGCAATTTTGGAGGTGTAAATAATGAGCTTTGGTGCGATGGTGGAGAACGAAAATTTGTACTGGATATGGTTAGAGAAAGTAAAAAATTCTCCAAATCAGTTTTTATGTTTTCTTCCTTACTCTCAAAACAATCGAATGTAAAAGCGATTCAAAATGCACTTAAAGCAGCAAATGCAAGTGTTATTAACATAATTCCGATGGGGCAAGGAAATAAGTCTAGTAGAATTATTGTTTGGAGTTTTTTAACAACTGATGAACAAAAAAACTGGGTAGCCCAACGGTGGAAATAGAAATTATTTACCAAGACCAACATTTAGTAGCTATTAATAAACCACATGGGCTGCTTGTTCATCGCACAAAAATAGCCAACGATGCTGATGTATTTGCACTTCAGTTATTACGCGATAAAATTAATCAAAAAGTATTTCCTGTGCATCGTTTAGATAGAAAAACGGCAGGAGTATTGCTGTTTACCAAATCGAAGGAGGCACTAAGCGAAATAAGAGAAATTTTTAATGCTCGAAAAGTTGCAAAAACCTATGTTGCCATAGTAAGAGGGCATTTGAATAAAGCTGGTGTAATTGATTATGCACTAACAGAAAACGGCAAAACCCAAGAAGCTATAACAGAATATAAAGTATTGAAACAGTTCGAGCTACCCATTCCTATGGGCAAGTTCGATACTTCTCGTTATAGTCTGCTTCAAATTACGCCTCAAACAGGGCGTTTCCATCAAATTCGCAAGCATCTGGCACATATTTTTCATCCCATTATTGGTGATCGCCCCCATGGTTGTAATAAGCAAAATAAGTTATGGAAAGATAAATTTGGGATGACTACCATGCTACTCCATGCACAACAACTGCAATTTGATTACTGCAAAACGACAGTTACCATTAAAGCAGAATTAAGTCCTCAATTTAAAGAAGCCCTAGCAATACTGGAAAATCCAAATGGATAAATAGTTCCCCTAATTTGGATTTTATGAATTAATAAACCATTTTTACAGACCGTTCGGTCTTATATGCTATCAACTAAAGAATATATTATACAACAATCTGCTGCTTTGTTTAATACCAAGGGATATAACGGCTGCTCTTTGCAAGATATAATGAAAGCAACTGGCCTTAAAAAAGGAGGCATTTATAATTATTTTAAGAACAAGGATGAAATAGCCTTTGAATCGTTCGATTACTCTTTTAACCTTATTAAGCAGCGATTTAAAGAAGGGTTATCAAATTGCAAAAGCAGTTTCGATAAAATAATAGCAATTATTGCTGTGTTCGAGTCATTTCATACCAACCCTGTTACATTAGGAGGCTGCCCTATTTTTAATACGGCTGTTGACTCTACCGGCATACATCCTTCATTAACCGAAAAAGCAAGAACCGCCATTAACCATTTAAAAAGGTATATAGAAATTAAAATTGATGAAGGTATTGAATCAGGGGAGTTTAGCACCTACATTAAAAGCGAAGAGCTAAGCACACTTATACTTACCAGCATGGAAGGAGCCCTAATTATGGCGCGTGTAAACAACGACCACGGCCCTGTTGACACTGTAGTAAAACATTTAAAAAAGCAAATGAAGGCAAATACATTGGCCTAATTTTTTTACCTATTAACAGACCGCTTGGTCTTAATAATGAATACAAAAAAAACTAAGATAAAAGAACCATTTTTATTACGAGCAATCAAATGGTCATATCCAAAAATTGAATGCATTGCACCTCCTGTTGCTCATCATTTGGCTTGGAATTTATTCTTTTCACCGTTTCGGTTTAAACGCCCTGTTAGAGAAAATGAGGCCTTTGATTTGGCAAAGAAATCTACCATTGAGGTAAATTCGATGGCTACCGAATCAAAAAAAGTAATGCTATATGAGTGGGGCACTTTAGGAAACCCCGTTGCTGTTGTGGCACACGGTTGGAGTGGTAGAGCAACTCAGTTTTATAAATTTATCCAACCTTTATTAAACAAAGGATACCACGTTATTGGGTTTGATGCACCGGCTCATGGGCTGTCTGAAGGAAAAAGCACCAACATATTGGAGTTTTATCAGGTGCTCTTTCATATTGGGAAAAATATTGGTTCCATAAAAATTGGCATTGGCCATTCATTTGGAGGGGTTTCGCTCCTTTATGCAAAAAAAGAAGGGTTAAAGCTGGATTCAGTTATAATGATTGCTTCGCCTACTGTTGGGGAGGATATTTTAACAAATTTTCGCAAAAAAATTAATGCATCGCCCCGTACTTCTATCGCTTTGCGCAAAATGGTGGTTAAAAAATTTAAACTTGATTTTGAAGAGATTACTGCCTGTGAGTTAGCCAAACAAATAACATTAAAAAACCTTTTAATAATTCATGACAAGGACGATTTAGAAGTGCCGCCTCGTAATGCGGAGTTACTGCATCAACTAAAACCCAACTCAGAGTTAATGCTAACCAATGGATTAGGGCACACACGCATTTTAAGAGATGAGCTTGTAGTTGATAGAACCCTAAAATTTATTGAAAAATATAACTGAGAGTCCACTCCAGTAAAGCCATTTTTAGTATTTATTGCACCTATTCAGCCGAAAAACCGTAGCCACCACCGCCATGCTGCATAAATAATTGTGCATATCCTTGGTTTTACCTTAGAATACTAGCGGGCAAAGAACCACAAAGTATTAATTTAACACATATAAAATTTTGTGAAACTTGGAGGCTTCGTGCCTTCGCTACGCCTGCCTTGCCAGTTCAGGCAGGCTGTGGCTAAAAAGGGAGTTTTAATGGGTAAATAGTTACAAATATTACCAATTTTTAATTAGCTTCCATAAGTCATTAAAGCCAGGATTTACCGATGTAATCAATTCTAATTTAAATATTCTCTTCTTGCCTTTTATATACTTTTCTCTAGCTATTGCGGATTCAATATCATCAAACACTTCAAAATATAACAGTTTATAGCATTTGTATTTGGCTGTAAAACTTTGAGGATACCTTTCATTTTTGTGTTGCATAACTCTAGTTTGTAAGTCCGAAGTTACCCCTGTGTATAAAACAGCATTATTTTTATTGGTCATTATGTAAACAAATCCGCCTTTCATCTTGAAAGAATAAGGTATGAATTTATTATTATTTTTCCAAATTAAGACTCCTGCCTTGCCTCTCCAAAGGCGATCTGGCGGCAGGCATCAGACCCGCTAACTAGCAGGTGACACCCTTTTTTAAGCGTCATGCTGAGCACTTTGTGCGAAGCATCTCCCTAGAATTAACCGAGTGCTTTTGTTAACTTATGAAAACATAATCAACTTTTATTGTACACTATTGAGATACTTCGGGCGGAGCCCTCAGTATGACGTGTTGTTAGTAAAAACTAGAAATTTGCTCTCCTGATTTAATGCGATAAGCAGTCTCTACCTTAGAAACATAAATAAGGCCATCACCTCTTTCGGTAGTGCGCCCATTACTGCTAATAATATCGATTATCTGATTCACATTATCATCATTACAAACAAGCTCTAACTTTACAATTGGGCTGTCGGTAATTTTAAAATCTAATGACGGAAAGGCATCCGGACTCTTAAATGAGCCCGTACCTTCTGCTTTCGATAAAGTGATACAATCAAACCCACCTTCTTTAAGAGCGTCCACTACTAATTTAGCTCTACCGGGTTTTAAAAATGCTTTTATCTCTTTCATTACTTTAAATTTTAATGTTCGTGTTCTAATTCGCCTTTAATCAATTCAGAAGATAACATATAGGCACCTTTTACAACCACTTCTGTGCCTTTGGGTAGCGGTTCTGCAAATGTTACTTCTATAAAACCTGCATCCTTAATTCCGGTAGTTACATCTACCACGGTAAAGGCTAATTTTTCGTCATTATTTTCTTCCCCATCGTGGGTGGCTTTAATAAAAATAAATGAACGGTTGCCTTCTTTAATAATGGCTTCTTCAGGAATCACATCCACCAGATGTTCACTCTCTACAATTCGGCCTTCTACATAAAGCCCTGGCAACAAATCAGTGCGCACTTTGCTATCAATAATAGCGTGTACGTGAATGGCCTTGGGGTCATCTTCAAATGTTCTGCCAATGGTTTGAATATGCGCTTCGATTAACTCACCAGGTTTATTGGCAATAGTGAAATAGGCCTTTTGACCTACCTTAATTTTATAAATGTCTTTTTCATACACTCTAAAATCTACGTGGGTTTTAGCATTATTTGTTATGTAAAACATATTTACTCCCGGGCTAGCAAAGTCACCAATTCGTATATAAATCTCTCCTATAAATCCATCAATGGGAGAAATAACTGGTATCGTTGGAAAAAGCTCCCCAGCAATTACCTTATTCACATTTAGATTTAGCAATTTAAGCTTTGCTTTTAGCCCCTTAATTTTTGATTGAGTGGAATAGTAATCAGAGCGCGCTTTTTGAAACTCTCTGCCCGAAGAAATTTCCTCTTTATAAAGCTTTTCTTTACGCTCGAACTCTGTTTTTAAATAGGCTAACTCGTTTACACTTTGCTGCAACTCTTGTTGCATTTGCAAATAGTCAGGATGTTCTAAGCGAGCCAGCACTTGCCCTTTCTTTACTTTATCGCCTTCAATAAAATAAATTTTGCTGATATTACCCCCAATAAAAGCATTTACATTGGCTTCATCTTGTGGATGTAAGTCTAAAAACCCGTTTACCTTAATATTATTTCCAAGGCTCTTTTTTACCACTGTAGCGGTTGTTAAGCCTAACACTTCGGCTTGTGCGGGTGTAATTAAAACACCCTTAGCAGTCCCTTCTTCTTGCTCCTTGTGTTCATCTTCTTGCTCCTCGATTACAGTGGCAGCCTTATCAGTTGTGCAGCTCCCTAAAAATGCTATTACCGTCAACAGCATTGTCATTCGCATTATATTTTTAATCTCCATTATAGTGTTCCCATTAAATAGTTAATCTCAATTTGTGTTTGTTTATAACGCCTCAAAGATTCGAGGTATTGGTTGCGGATGTCGTTGGCTTGATCCAGATTTCGAATGTATTCCACATACTCAATCTCGCCACTGGCATAGCCTTTACCCGCAAAATTTACCAGCTCATCCGCCAATTCTAATCCCTTAGATTGATAGTAAGTTAACTGCGCTTGGTATTTTGTAAACTCCTGTAGTAGGTTATCAAGTTGGGTGTGCAAGCGTAAACTATAGCTATCGTATTCTGCATTGGCTATGGCAATATCTACTTCGGCTGCTTGGCTTTTCCCATTATTTGTCCAAAAAGCCAAAGGCACCGCAATACCTACCGAAAACCCATTGGCTCCAGATATTCCTTCAATCTGCTGACTAAAGAAGCCTGCTGAAAATTCTGGCACAAATTCAGATTTTTGCAATTTATACCTGTTTTGAGCCAGTGCAATTCGCTTTTGAAAAGCACCCAACAATGGATTACTGCGCATAGAAGCCGTATCTGTTACCAAAGGAATATCGATATCGAGCAA
>JALSJD010000005.1 GCA_026989535.1 Cyclobacteriaceae bacterium | reverse complement strand
CTCAAGGGATAACTGGCTCTAATTTGCTCTTATTTTAAGAAAATGCGAGCATTTTTCCTGATTGTCTGGCTTTTTTCGAAACAAATAGAAATTAGACCCCAAAGTTAGAGAAAATGTTGGCGGATAATTGGCAACATTTCCAGTAGTTGTTACAAAACAAGGTGTTTTCTAAGAGACACTAACTATAAAATAGCCCTTGAAGAACAAAACGGTAAGGCAACAAACCTAACCTGGGAGAAAAAACCGCTAACCAAGCCAAAAAACGACAAAGCCAATGGGGTTTACTTTATACGCACCAATCATCAAAATCCGAACGAAGCAGATTTATGGCAGATTTACAACACCATTCGAGAAGTAGAATCCACTTTCAGGTGTCTGAAATCAGACTTACAAATCAGGCCCGTACATCACCAAAATGACGAGCGAATAGAAGCACATTTATATTTAACCATACTCTCTTATCAAATGGTTAATGCCATAAGGCATATGATTAAAAAGAAAGGACTCAACTATGATTGGAAAAACATAACAAGGATAATGAGTACACAGACCATCCAAACAATAGTTCTGCCTACCGATACCAAAAACATTCACTTACGTAAAATAGCAAAGCCCATTAAGCAGGCAAATGAAATATATAAAGCGGCAGCTTGCGAAGCTAGAAAACCTACTGTTAAAAAATATGTAGTGTACCACTAATGCCCGAAATTGAGCCCTAAACAAAGCTAACGCACCATATTGGCAAGTTGGATTAAATCAGTGCAGGGATTCGCAATGACAATCGAAACGTTATTGCGCTCTCAGAATAACGAGGGAGTGGTTGCTAATTCAGCTCTTTCCAAATCATATCTTTAAGCTCTACTAAGCCTATGTTGGCTAAGGATGAAATAAAAACATAAGGCATTTCTTTGGGCAGGGTTGGGGTAATTTCGGCAATTAACTCCTCATCAAGCATATCTGATTTTGTGATTGCCAGCAACCGTTTTTTATCGAGCAGTTCGGGGTTGTGCTTTTTAAGCTCGTTTAATAGGGTGTTATACGCCTCACTAATATCATCTGCATCGGCTGCCACCATAAATAACAAGATGCTGTTTCGCTCTATATGGCGTAAAAAGCGTAATCCGAGCCCTTTGCCTTCAGAGGCACCTTCAATTATGCCGGGTATATCGGCCATTACAAACGATTGGTTATTGCGATAGGCCACCACACCTAAATTGGGTACTAAAGTGGTAAAAGCATAATTGGCAATTTCGGGCTTGGCTTCTGACACCACCGAAAGCAAGGTTGATTTACCTGCATTAGGAAAGCCTACCAGCCCCACATCTGCTAATAATTTTAGTTCTAAAATAAACCAGTCTTCGGTGCCTCCTTCGCCAGGTTGGGCATGCCTTGGAGTTTGATTGGTGGCCGTTTTAAAATTTTCGTTGCCTAAACCACCACGACCACCTTGTGCTAATATTTTTTCTTCCCCTTCTTCGGTAATTTCAAAAATAATTTCTTGGGTTTCATCGTTACGAGCAATGGTGCCCAGAGGCACCTCCAAAATAATATCTTCGCCTTGAGCACCTGACCTGCGGCCTCCTTCGCCTCGGCCTCCGGCTTTCGCAATTACGTGTTTTCGGTACCTTAAATGAAGAAGGGTCCACACATTGGTAGTGCCACGTAAAATGATATGGCCGCCACGGCCTCCATTACCACCATCGGGACCTCCTTTGGGTACATGCTTTTCGCGCCTAAACGATACAGCTCCAGGACCACCAGCACCTGAGCGAGCACAAATTTTTACATGGTCTATAAAATTAGAGCCCGCCATAATAGGTGTTATAAATGAGTATCTACTATTTTAGAGAGGCTTTCAAAAATTTCTTCGATAGAGCCTACTCCTTTTACCGAATTTAGCTTTTGTTGGCTTGCATAATAATTGGCTACAGGTGTAGTTTCATTATTATATACATTTATTCGGTTTCTAATTTTTTCTTCGTTTTGGTCATCTATCCTTCCCGAAGTTTTACCTCTGTTTAGCAAGCGTTTCATTAGCTCTTCTTCCGAAACTTTTAGTGCCAACATGGTGTTAATTTGAGTGTTATTTTTTGCCATTAAAGCATCTAGTGCTTTTGCTTGGGCAATGGTTCTCGGGAAACCGTCAAAAATAAACCCATTCGTATTAGAGGTTGAATGAATTTTGTCATCCACCATGCCAATCACAATTTCGTCTGGCACAAGGTTGCCCTCATCCATAAATTTTTGAGCTGTTTTACCAAGTGCTGTTTTTTCTCCGATGTGCTTTCTAAATAAATCGCCTGTAGAAATATGGGTAAGGTTATATTTGTTTATTAAATTCTCGCTTTGAGTTCCTTTCCCAGCTCCTGGAGGGCCAAATAATACTAAATTCAACATATCCCTAATCTTAAAAAATTAAAAAATAAAGCTACGACTTTAATTGGTAAATAACCTTTGAATTTCTTCCAAAACCACCATAATCAAGTCCGTAACCCACTACAAATTTATTAGGAATTTTAAATCCCACGTATTTTACTTCCACATCGTTAACAAGAGCCTCGGGTTTTATTAAAAGAGATATTACCTCTACGCTATTAACACCTCTGTCTTTAAACTGTTCAAGCACGTTTTTCATGGTATAGCCCGTGTCCACAATGTCTTCAATAATGATTACATCTCTTTTAAAAACATTCTCATTAAGCCCAATAAGCTCTCTTACATTTCCTGTGCTATTCATTTCATCATAAGAGGAAAGTTTCATAAATGAAATTTCACAATCGAGTTTAATCTCTTTAAATAGGTCGGAGGCAAACATAAACGAGCCATTAAGGATGGCAATAAAAAGGGGTTTTGTTTCCTTATAATCCTTGTTTATAGCAGATGCTAATGCTTTTATTTTTTTTTGAATTTCATCTTCCCCTAAGTAAGGAACGAAATCTTTGTCTTTAACTATCATTCATTTTTTTGAATGTGGAGTGCAAAACTAAAGTATAAAGGTTATTTAGGGTATAAAATCTACTTAAATAAGCAAACCAAATGCTAAACCTTAGTTTATATATGGTTTGATAGGGTTTTAAGCAATTCAACTAATCGTATAATATCAAAAATGTTGGCTTTCTCATTAGCCGCATGTGGGTTATTTACGGCCACTCCAACAAAGCACCAGTCAATGGGTAAAGAAGAGCGTTGAATTTCAGACCCATCGCTGCCTCCACTGGCTTCTACTTCTTTTTGATACACCAAAGACGACTCCTCTAAAAGTGAGGTTATTTTGTTTACAAATTTTTTGCGAGGAATATAGGCATCTCGTAACGAAACCACCGGGCCATATCCTAGCTGTATGCCTTCGGTTACCCATGTAACATCCACAATTAAGCTTTGAGAGATTTGATGTTGATTGTGTAAGTAGCTTGCGAGGTAGCCGGCACTTCCACCTCCATGTTCTTCGTAGGTTGAAAACACAAGCACCCCGTTTTCTAATGTTTCGGCTAATTTAAGCAAGGCAAATATGCCTAATCGGTTATCTAAATAAGGAGAAGTAATGGTTTCTTGAGCAACAGAAAAGTTGGGTTTATACACAAGGGGTGTTCCTGGAATTATGGGTCGCTTAAAGTTGTGAAAGGCATTGCCATTCTTATCAATGGTGATGGTACATTCTATAAAACCCAGCTCATCCTTGCCAACCAGTTGGTCTGCTTCAGAAACATCGGGGCTGCCTATGGTAATTAATTGATTTTGGTAACGAGTTGTAAAGCCAACGGTATCTATATGGGCATAATATGCCAGTTTGGGTTGCCCAAAAATCAGCATTACATTATCTTGAAATCCTTCTCCTTTAATAATTTGAGGCTTTGTAGCCCAATTGGAAGAAGCCTTGTTTACATAGTCAATCAAAAATTGCTTAATAACACTTTCATCGCCAGATGTGGCCTGGATTTGGCAAAGCGTTTTGAGTAAATTAAAGTCCATTTTTTAGTTAGAATTATAAGGGTGTAAAATTAGTTTGATTGAAATGTAAACTAACTGTTTTGCATAGCAGTTTTAATTGGATTATCTTGCGTAGTCAATTTTACGTTCTTTCAACCAAATTTTATAATCTAGCGTGACAACCATCAACCTAAGTAAGTCTAATTCTATTGCTAACACTTATTTGGCAGGATTACGAGATAAATCAATACAAACAGATCGGTTAAAATTTAGGCATAATCTTAAAAGATTAGGCCAAGTAATGGCGTACGAGATTTCTAAAAATTTTGAGTATGCTGCCACTTTGGTAGAAACCCCATTAGGCACCGCTACTGTTTCGGTAGCACAAAATGAGTTGGTGGTTATTGCAATTATGCGTGCGGCACTTCCGTTTTACGATGGTGTGCTTTCTATTTTTGATGAGGCAGATTCTGGGTTTGTGGGAGCCTATCGTACCATGGATTTTCAAACTTCTAAAAGTATTAGAACCGAATACATTGCCACGGGTAACCTTACTGGCAAAACAGTTGTATTGGTGGATCCAATGTTGGCCACTGGCAAATCAATGGTTGATGCCATTCATAAATTGGAAAGCTATGGGAAACCCAAAAACTGGATTGTTTTGTCGGCAATTGCAGCCCCAGAAGGTGTTGAACATTTAGCAAAAATTTTAGGAGATGATGTAACTTTATGGTGTGGAGCTATTGATGAAAAATTAAATGATAAGTTTTATATTGTACCTGGGTTGGGCGATGCAGGAGATTTAGCTTTTGGAGAAAAAAAATAACTTATGCTGCAAGATATAGGTTTGTTAATTGTAGGACTTTTTGTTCTTATTATCGGAGGAGACTTTCTGGTAAGAGGAGCATCTAGTATTGCATTACGCGCGCATATATCGCCTTTGGTTGTTGGGTTAACCATTGTTGCCTTTGGCACCTCGGCTCCAGAATTATTGATAAGCATAAATGCTGCACTAAGTGGAAGCCCAGATTTGGCTATGGGCAATGTAGTGGGTTCTAATATTTGTAACCTTGCCTTGGTGCTTGGTGTAACAGTGTTAATTGGGCCTGTTAAAGTAAATGCCGATAGTATTAAAATAGATTGGCCTGTGGCCATGATTAGTGCAACTTTGCTGTTTTGGTGGGCTAGAGATGGAGAACTAGGAATAAGTGAGGGCCTCTTCTTTATTTCCTTTTTACTTAGTTATACGATATATATAATTCGCAAATCGAGAAAAGAAAACATGGCAGCAATCGCTATGAAAGAGGATTTGGAAGTGCCGGATGCCCCTTCGACAAGTGTTTATAAAGATTTGTTATTCTTAGCTATTGGGGGCGCAGGTCTTTATTTTGGGTCTGATTGGTTTGTTGGAGGGGCAAAATCATTAGCTACATTTTTGGGAGTTAGCCAGCGCATAATTGGCATTACTGTACTCGCATTAGGCACAAGTTTACCAGAGCTAGTTACCGCCATTGTGGCTTCTTTTAAACGAGAAACAGACCTCGCCTTAGGCAATTTAATGGGGTCTAACATATTTAATGTTTTATCAATTTTGGGTATCACCAGTATGATAAAACCTATTGCGGTAAATCAAACTATTTTAAACATAGATATGTTTTGGATGCTAGGCATTACCTTGATTATTTTGCCAATGATGTTGATTCAGCGAAAGCTGGGCAAACCTGAGGGAATCATTTTGTTGTGCATTTACGTTTATTATACTTACACGGTTATTTCTTAATATTTTTTTGCAATGGTTGACGAGGTACTAGTATATATTACCATTTACTTATTATGTATGGTTAAAATTATTTTTGGCCCAGCTATGGGTTTTTCCGCAGGGTTACATCCGTTGGTTTCAACCTTGCTTACCATTGCGGGTATGATGACCACCATTTCTTTTTTTGGTTTTTTTGGAGAAAGGCTAAGGCATACAAGGTTTATTCGCTTTTTTAAATTTAAAAAAGTGTTTTCTAAGAAAAGCAGAAAGTTTGTAACAATTTGGAAAAAGTATGGAATCATTGGCATTTCATTTTTAACCCCTATTTTGCTTTCTCCACTTGGAGGTGGAATTTTAGCTGTTGCCTTTGGAGGCTCGCGTAAAAAAATGATGGGCTATATGTTTGTGTTTAGCGTAATGTGGTCGTTTGTTATTACGTATGCGTTTTATTACTCAGGTAATACCTTTAGAGAGTTGATGGGCTATCATAAGTAAGCGGAAAAGTGAAATATGAAATGCGAAAGGTTAAAAATTAAGGCAAATTTTCTGTTTTTTTTAAAAGCCCCTATGCCACCTTTCCTTTTGTAACTTACCCTCGGATAGTACATATATGAGTCCACTCCGAAAACACTTAAAACTAATCCCGGCTGGCGGGATTGAAAATTGTCTGTTTTCGGAGTGGACTCATATTTATAATTTTCAACCAGTACTTCCCACTAATCTTGCTGACGAACACAGATAAAATAGAATTCAGCGTATATCAGCGTAATCTACAGGAGGAAAAACGTTTACTCAGATGTTAGCGTTCATTCAGTGCGCAAAGCAAATTTTATCTACCCCAATCTCCCAAATTAACCCAAATGCTGGACAAGAGGGAGCGTGGGCATGAAAATTTAGCGGGCGAGCGCCAAGGCGGTGGCAGCATTAAATTTTCTTGACTTTTTTGCTTACTTTTTGTGTCAAGACAAAAAGTAAGAATTGGTTCGCTCAAGGGAAGAATGTTTATTGGCTTGCATTGAAGTTTTTGAAACCACACACAAAAAAGAACAAATTACCAGCCATTCTGACCAAGAAAAGCCGCCAATTTTAGTAAGAAAAAAGAACTAAATAATTGACTTTCAAGCGGGCGAAATGAA
>JALSJD010000004.1 GCA_026989535.1 Cyclobacteriaceae bacterium | reverse complement strand
GCCTCTGTTAACATTTGCTTAAACTTATCGGCTCTGGCAGCTTCGGTAAATGGAGGTGCCGGAATTTCCGTTAACATCACAAGGTCTTTAATTGTTGTTGGTTCCAGTTCATCAATATACTCAAAAGCTTGCTGTATCTGTTTGTTTTTTCCCAGCTTATGGGCCTCCTTAATGTACTCGTTTTTTATATCGAGCGTATTTTGTGCTTGTGCACCTGCTATAATCGCCAGCAATAAAATAATTGCTATAACTGTATTTTTTATCATATTATTTTGTGTTTATATTTTTGGGGCAGTATTGTTTAATTTCTAGCTAATTGAGGTTGTGTAAGTTTTTTAGGGGTTAATAAGTTATCTAGTTCTTGCTTGCTTAGTAATTTACCCTCTAACACAAGTTCGTATATACTTCTATTGGTCTGTAGGGCTTTTTGGGCAAGTTTAGTACAGGCTTCGTACCCAAGCACAGGGCTTAGTGCAGTTACCAGCCCAATGCTGTTATACACCGTTTGCTTGCAGTACTCCGCATTGGCGGTAATACCGTTAATACATCGTTCTCTTAATGTTAACATCCCGTTTTTAAGCATTAGCAAAGATTCGAACAAGCTGTAGGCAATAATAGGTTCAAAGGCATTTAATTCCAATTGCCCTGCTTGCGAAGCCAAGTTTATGGTGAGGTCGTTGCCCATTACCTTAAAGGCTATTTGGTTTACCACTTCAGGAATTACAGGGTTAACCTTGCCCGGCATAATGGAAGAACCCGGCTGCATAGCTGGCAGGTTAATTTCGTTAAACCCGGCTCGAGGCCCTGATGAAAGCAGCCGAAGGTCGTTGCATATTTTTGATAATTTAACGGCTAGCCTTTTTACAGCAGACGAATACATTACAAATGCTCCTGTATCTTGTGTAGCTTCTACCAGGTTATCGGCCTTTACAATATCCAAACCGCTAATTTTAGCTAAATTTTCTATAACCTTTTTTGCATATTCGGGCGAGGTATTTATGCCTGTACCTATGGCTGTGCCTCCCATATTTACTTCTAAAAATAAGTTAGCATTACTTTCAATTCGTCCTGTTTCTTCTCCCAAAGTGGTGGCGTAAGCACCAAAGGTTTGGCCAAGTGTCATCGGTACCGCATCTTGTAACTGGGTTCGCCCCATTTTAAGTATATTTTTAAACTCCGTTTCTTTTTTTCTAAGGCTTTTAACTAGTTTTTTTAGCTCATTAATTAAAGGGTCTTTGGCAAAAATTAGTGCAATTTTTAATGCGGTTGGGTACGCATCGTTGGTAGATTGCGACATATTTACATGGTTATTAGGATGGCAATAGGCATAATTACCCCTAGCATGCCCCATAATTTCCAATGCACGGTTAGCCACTACTTCGTTTATATTCATATTGGTAGAAGTGCCCGCTCCGCCTTGTATCATATCTACCATAAAATGTGCGTAGTGCTGGCCATTAATAATTTCCTGACAAGCTTGTACTATGGGTTTGGTAATAGCATCGGGTAAAAAACCCACACTATTATTGGCTTTGGCTGCCGCCATTTTAACCATGGCAAAGGCTTTCATAAACACTTTATAAAAATCGAGTTTTACACCACTTATTTCAAAATTTTCGATGGCTCTTTGTGTTTGTATGCCATACAGGTGCTTATTATCAATTTCTACTTCTCCTAACAGGTCGTGTTCCAACCGAGATGTGTGCATTTTGCAAATATTTTGATGTTAAAAAAGGGGCTATGACACTCCATAGCCCCTATAATAATTAAACCTAATTATTTATATCCAATGCCATAATAATGGCGTTTAAAATATTATTTAATCCAACCGTTAGTCCAGTCGTTACCAGTTTCAACTGCTCCTATATAAGCGGCTGCTGAAAACCAGCCATCTAAGGTAGTAGGGTCAAGTGCTCCTGTAGCTTCGAAACCTACATAGCCTGTTAAGGTTACCGGGGTACTTGTATTAAAGAAAGGACTTGCAGGATTATCAAAAAGAGATCCGTCATTTCTATAATTATCATCCGTATTATCAAAAACCCTACTATTGGCAAACAAAAGATCCCCATTATTTATATCGGTATCAGATCCATTATCAGCCCTAACCCCTCTTTCGGTATCGGTTATAATGGCATTATACATTTTACCATGAGTGCCGTTTCTAAACCTAACGGCACGGGTGTTATTAAAAGCTACCCCACCCAAACTTAGTACGGTTACATTCGATATTGTTGGATTAGAACCGACATCACGCCCTTCTATTCCAGTAACAGCAGTAGGGGGTTCTTGTTCATAGGCAACAACCCAAAATTGACCAAAACCAACCCAAGATGATTCCCATACAATTGCCCTTGAAACTGGGTCGGAAATCAAGGCATGTTTTAAGTTAGCCTTGCCTCCTCTAAATCTAATTCCGCGGGCGTTTGGGTTAAAAACCTGCACATAATCTATGGTGGTTTGGTCTCCAACAGCATTAAAATTTAAAGCTCCTGTACTGCCCCCAACTGATTTTCCGGCATATTCTACCCTTATATATTTAAGAGTTCCTGAGTTATCTGCATTATTGCCTCCTCCATAGTCGCCAATAACAGCAACAAGAGGTGCATTGGGTGCTGCTACAGCTGCCAGTCCATTAATATGGATTCCACCCCAATCACCCGCTGTAGGGGCATCGCTTAAACTGGTAAATATTATTGGATTAGCGGAAGTGCCTTCAGCCATAATTTTTCCTTCTGTTTGAATGGCCAATGCCGTTTGTCCTGTGGTATCAGCATAAACTGTTGTTCCTGCTTCAATCGTTAGTGTTGTGGCAGGCATTACTTTTACAATACCACTTAAAAGGAAAAGGTTAGATGTACTAAATAAAGTATCTATATTTATATCGCCCCTAACCAATTTATAATTTACTGCATTTATGGTTGTATCTTTTACTTCAAACGTTGGTGCAGGTGTTCCAATTTCTATGGTATAACTAATAGGGTCAGTTTTTCTATCTAATTGATCGGTTAGCTCAAAACTATAAACAACTGTTTCGCCTACCAATAAGGCAGGGTCTGTTGGTGCCTTATATACATAGGTTAGCTCTGTTTCGTTATTTGTAAAAGAGATGGTTTCGAAAACTGCGCCATCTGTACTAATAATTAAATCTTTAGCTTTAGCAGAAGCATCTAAACTTAGTGAAATATCTACAGAATCTCCAGCCTGTATCAGTGCACTGTTAGAGCCTGTAAATGCTATTTCTGGTGCTGGTGGTTGGCCTACTGTTATTTTAAACGTAGCAGTGGCAGTTCTATCTAATTTATCGGTAATGGTAAAAACATAGGCTATTTCAGTGCCAATTAGGTATGTCTCTGCTATTACTTCATCCACAATGTAATTGTCCCCTACCTTTCCGTCAGGGTAATCTACATTATCAAAGTCAGCACCATCTTTAGTTACTTTCAGGTTTTTTAACCCTGCTTGTGCATCCAAAGTTGCTTTAATATTTGCTTCATCACCCCAAAGCCTCATTACGGTTGAATCACCATCAAACGTAATGGTAGGCTGTGGGCGTTCTGGTTCTGGTGGGTTTTCATTTTTTTTACACGAATTGGTTGAAACGAGGACAACCAACATAAACATGGAGGTTAAGAGAGCGTAAGTTCTTTTCTTCATAATTATAAATTTTATTAAAATTTAGTTTATAGTAAAAGGTTTATTTACTTAGAAGAGACTCAATGCGTAATTTTATACTCCTTTTTAAATTTTATTTTTTAACCCGTTTTATGTAATAAAATTTGTAATGAGAATTTTTATCGCACAAAGCGAGTTTAAGACAACTTTAACCCAAAATATCTATTAGACTTTCGTACCTGTTCACCCAAAAAAGTTAACCACAGAGTAACACAGAGAAGGCACAAAGTAGCACAGAGGCTTTTTGCACGTCATTACCTTACCCATTTTAAAGCTCTTTTCTAAATGGGTAAGGATTCCTTCGGAATGACTTGCAAAGCGAAGAGTACATTACTTCCCAGCCACGTTTACCCCCTCATTTGTTGCATTTCTCTGTGAAACTCTACATTTTAACTTTGTGTTACTCTGTGGTTAATTTTTCTTTAAATCTTAACCACAGAGTAACACAGAGAAGGCACAAAGTAGCACAGAGGCTTTAGCCTGAATAATTCATGAATAATCTATTACGCATTCCAATTACCTACCATTCAAGCATACCGACTAAAGTACGGTACAGGCTTTGCTCGAATTTTGGTACTCAACGTCCGCCATCCTGGCGGACGTCTCTCCCGATGAGAAAATCGGGACAAGCTGTTCCAAAATTCTCCGTTAGTGCCTGATTAACAGATACTTGAAATGCTCATAACGAAGATTCATGAATTAATCAGGTTAGGACACAAGCAATTAATAGAGGTGTTAAAGTCTTTCTATCAGTTTGCCATCAAGTGTAAGGTAGCTTTTTGTTAAGTTGGCTGTTAAACAAGAGTGTACTGGCATAATTCCTATAACATCACCTACCTTGTATTTATCAAAAATATGCCTTTCCACAGTTACTGTTCCGTGCTCCTGGCTAAGTTTTGATAAATAGTTTTCATCATTATTAAGCCCCTGCCAACCACTATTTGTTAGGCTAACAACCTTGCCAAATATGGTTTTAGTGCCATTTTTCAGTACTAAATGGTCTTTAGAAAAATGCACTCCGCCACCATAAATAATTAACTCATTTCTGCTTTGGTGTTTGGCTACAATAGGACAAGCCATTACCACTGCAATGTCATCGAAGTTACACGCCCCTATTGCCCACTGCGTTAAATCGTAAAAAATAAAGTTGCCCGGCCGTATTTCATCGGTTCCTGTAAACTCATCCATTACACTACATGTAGGTGTATCACCAGTAGATAGTATTAAATGGGGGAATATAGACTTATAACGCTCTTTGAGCTTTTGCAACATACCAATACTGGTGGTATGGATGTTTTGTATTTCCTGCTTATTTTTTGCCTGGTAACTATGTCCTGCATGGCCTAAAAAACCTGCAAATTTTAACGTAGAACTATTTTTAATTTCCTCTAAAATGTTGTCAATTAATGGAGTGTTTTCAGGCAAAATTCCTGTTCTATGATACCCAATATCAATTTTTATAAAAATGCTAACTGTTGAAGTTAGGTTTTTGCTTAAAAAGGTTACCGACTCTAATGACTCCACCAATAAGTTTAACTTTATTTTGCCTGCCAGTTGCCGAATGGTATCGATTTCAAGCATATTTACCGGAAACGCTACGGTAATGTCATCCCAGCCATCTTTGGCAAAATACCTGGCCATTTTTAAGGAGGATACTGTGATTTTGTTTACTCCTTTTTTGCGAAACCAACCCGCAATATGCTTTGATTGGTGAGTTTTAAAATGTGGACGAAAAATAAGATTGTGCTTAGCTGCTTTTTGAACCATACGCTCAATATTTTTTTTACACTTTAGCTCGTCAAGCAAAAGTGTTGGCTCGGTAATGGGTAATAAAGCAAAAGGAGGGTTCATTATTGGTGTATAATTTTAGTAGTAGATATTTTATTGCCTGTTTGTAGTACAGCAAAGTAGATTCCTTTAGGTAGTGCTTGCGCTTGCCAAACAACCTGATGATTACCGGGTTGTTGATAGTTTTGGGCAAATTCTTGTACTATTGTTCCAGAGAGGTTTGTAATTTTTAATGTTACAAGCTCGGCATTAGGTAGGTAGTAATTAAGCTTGGCATTAGCAATTACGGGGTTAGGGTACACGTAAATTACCTGTTTAAGCTGCGTGTCTAATTTATTTACTGAAGTGGTAATATCATTTTTAAAAATCCAGGTGCTGCCAATTGTTGAGCGAAATATAGCATTGTGATCGTGCCCTACATCGGGAACAATAGAAAATTGCTGTAAATCTTCTATTTCTGCTCCATAATAATGCTTTAAATAGTTAAAATAGATAACCGAACGTTCTAGTCGCTGCTCTCCTTGCAGCATGGCAGGGCAGTCTTTATCCAACGCACTGGCATTGGGGTTATTATCCTGATCGCCTACCAGATACAATATTTTGCGCGTTGCGTATTGCTCCCTTATGATAGTTTCAGTTGTTTTATTAAGGTAGTTATTTCGACTGTTAAGGCCATATTTATAATCGTTATACTCCGAACAGCCTGTAGCAGGTACTGCAAACTGATCGGTGGTGCCGACTACTCTTCGTTCGTTGTTCATATAAAGAAAGGATGATGGCCCTCCTGCCAAATAGCGTATATCAATTTCATACGTTTGTTTTACATCGTTGTGTAGTAGGTTAGCTGCTGCATATCGGTTTACAAACTGCCCCCCAGCAGAAAACCCTGCAACAACAATATCTTTAATATTTGGAAAATTACCACTGGCAAGCACATGCATAATTAATTGATCCATTGCCTCAAAAGAACTGATCTGTGCAGGGCGGGGCAAACTGGCTACATTTGTGCGCGAACGGTCGCCAATTTTCCACCCGCTGTTGTACCAAAAAAGGTAGTCATTAGGTAAATTCCATTCTTCTATATCCTCTCTTGTAAGAAATTGAGGGGCTATTATTAAGGTTTGCTCACTTTTTCCGGCTTCAACGGCTGCGGTAAGCATTGATAATCTGTAGGTTGTTGCATTTCTATTATTGCCATGTTGCGAAATTACCAACTGGGTAATGGATTCATCCAATTGATCCAAAGGTTTGGTAAAGTAGTATGGCAGTTTTAGCTCATGCCCATCAACATCCATTAAAAAAGTAGTAGGAGATACCTCCTCAACCTGTGCTACTGCTGTTGTAATAACAAGGTGCAGTATGGTTGCTATCGTAAAAATTTTTTTCATATTAAAAATTTAATATCAGTAAGTAAAGATAATACTCAATGCTACTCATACATTTGAGTGTTTCAAAACACAACGTTCTTCTTAATTAGTGTCTGTC
>JALSJD010000003.1 GCA_026989535.1 Cyclobacteriaceae bacterium | reverse complement strand
ACGGATATGTCCATATCCAGCTTTGATGCCAAGAAAAAAGATAAAGGATATGCTGCGGTGTTAGAAAACGATATTGATCAAATGGCCTCTTCTCATCAGATAAAACGTTTCTTTTTGAAGATGAGCATTATTAACAATTTCATATTCAATAAGATACTAAACGAACTTTTTGTTTGGAGGCTAAATATAAGCAAGCCAACAATTATAGAACTTGGCATAGATACCATGGTGATGGACAACGATGATGCGAACAAACGCGAAGGGAATGAACCGACCTACAAGAAAAAAAAGGGGTTTCAACCATTACACATTTGCTGGAGACCGTTTTTAATTGATGTACTGTTTAGAAAAGGGAGTGCCCACTCTAACCATGGAACTGATTATATCGATAGGGTAAAGGCTGTGGTAAAGCTAATCCGCAAAAGGTACTCACAGCACGTACCAATCATAATTTGCGCAGATAGTGGGTTTGCCGACCAAAAAGCATACAATGAATTCGAAGCAAGTATTGGCATACACTACATAACCACAAGTAAGATATATGGGGACATTAAGCAATACACACAAGAAGCGCCTGTTGATAATTTTGGTAAATTCTCGAAAAATAAGGCGATTTGGAGCTATATCGAATTGGGAAGCAAACTCAAGTCCTGGTCTAAATTCAGGCGATGCATATTTACCAGACTACAGCGTGATGAGCGTGGGCAATGTATCTTAGATTTTGCCAAGCCAAACACAGTTATATACACCAACATAGGCATGGGAGGCAAAGCTGATGCAAAGTTAAAGGCCGCTGGTGGTGAACATTATTTCCAGACAGAAACCATTATACAAAAATCGCACGAAAGGGGTGCTGATGAACTCATTCACAGGAGCATTAAAGAACTGGCCACCAAAGAACAGTTACCCTTTAAAAGATTTGGAATGAACAGGGCCTATTATTTTATGCTTGTTATTTCACATGTTATTTTCGAAGCCCATAAGCAGGACGTGACTTGCGATGTACTACCAATAACCTCATACCCAAACACTTTCAGGAGAAAACTCATTGATTTTGCCGTCAAAATTACTTCAGGTGCCAGAATGGTAACTATGAGGGTTACTCAAACAGTATATGAAACCATAGACATTGCCTTGTTATGGCAGCGGTGCAAGAGTCCACCACACGTAATACTAGCTTAGGCAAAAAAAATATTATCTAAAATTGAAATACCAAAATGTAAAGGGAAACGTATGCCCAATCGTCAAAAAAACAACCAAAAAAAGAGGCCTTCAAGTATTTTATAGAAGAAAAATTTCTATATCCAGATAAATGCTATCTAATTAGGCAACCTACACCTAAAATAGAATGACATTTTACACCATCAATAAAAATAGGGCGACCTCTTATAGCGAATCGCTCAATTTAGGTCCTAGTCTCCTAATTGTTTCGTACTAAAACTTTCAATTAAGGGGATGTTACCATTGGCAGAGTAAAGAATTTTAAAGAGGAGATGCCAGATCAGGCTGGCTGACCGGCAAAGTGTATAAAAAGTACGGTTACCCGCATCCGTTGTGGGGTTCCATTTTAAAGGTTGTATTTTCTGTCATCTACCTCCTATCCGCCAAATGGTCGGGTTCTGCTCTACCATTGACATGTTTTGCAACATGCTGATTATCAATACTATAAGCATTCCACTAAAAATAATATTTTATCAAATAATAAACAGATTGCTTCATCCGCCAACGGGCGAATTCGCAATGACGATCGAAACGTCATCACCTCCGCTGATTTTTTTAATTCTGCTCTACCATTGACGATTTAACTACCTAATGATAGTTTCGGATCTATCTGGCCCAAGAGACACAATTTTAATAGGAACACCCACTTCATCTTCTATAAATTTTACATAGTCTTTAAGAGATTGTGAAATGTTTTGGTAGCTAGCAGACGAAGGCATTGCATCGTTCCAACCTGTCAATTCTTTATAGATGGGTTTAACCGATTGGTTTACCAAATCGTAGGGAAGTTTATCAGTAGTAGAGCCATCAGCCAATTTGTAGCCCATACAAACACTAATTGTTTTAAATTCTGCCAGTACATCAGCCTTCATCATAAAAAGTTGGGTTACCCCATTAATCATTATGGCATACTTAAGGGCAGGTAAATCTAGCCAACCGCATCTGCGTGGCCGACCAGTGGTAGCACCAAATTCGTGGCCCTGCTTACGAAGTTGTTCTCCAGTTTCATCGAACAACTCTGTTGGAAACGGACCACTACCCACTCGTGTACAATAGGCCTTAAATACGCCCATCACTTCGCCAATTTTAGAAGGCGCAACTCCAAGCCCACTACAAGCACCCGACACCATAGTAGTTGAGCTAGTAACAAAAGGATACGAACCAAAATCAACATCTAATAAGGAGCCTTGGGCGCCTTCGGCCAATACTCCATCGCCTTTATTCAGCTCTTCATTAATTAGGTATTCGCTATCTACTAATTTAAGTGTTTTAAGGTATTTAATGGCTTCATAAAATATAGGCTCAAGTTCTTCAAGTTTACTTGCAATTTCTTCATCATTTATAATTGACAAGTGCTTATCTCTCAACGTCTGGTATTTTTCTTCAAACCCCTCCAATTCGATGTCTCCAACACGCAACCCTTGCCGACCAATTTTATCTTGGTAGGTTGGTCCAATCCCTTTTAGGGTAGAACCAATTTTATTGCTTCCTTTTAGTTTTTCTTGATAGGCATCTAGTAATCGATGAGTAGGTAAAATAAGCTGTGTTTTGCGAGATATGTATAAATTTTGAGGAGCATCTACCCCAAGATCAGCTAGCTCTTCAATCTCCTTTTTAAAAATAACAGGGTCTAGTACTACTCCATTACCCACAATATTTTTGATATCTGAACGAAAAATACCGGAAGGGATTTGGTGTAGCACATGCTTAATGCCATCAAACTCTAATGTATGCCCAGCATTTGGTCCGCCTTGAAACCGCGCAACCACTTTGTATTTGGTAGCGAGGTAATCAACCACCTTGCCTTTACCTTCATCGCCCCATTGCAGACCCAACAACACATCAACTTTCATTCTCTATTATTATTTGCTATATTAAACTATTTTTTTACTCCCTGTAATTATTAAGTGGAAGTTTTAATTTTAACTTGGCAGTCGCCACAAACACCGTATAAATTGAGTGAGTGGTGAAGAATGTTAAAATTGAGCAATTCGCCTACCATTGTTTGGATATTATGAATTCGGGGATCGCAGAACTCAACTACCTTATGGCACTCTGTGCAAATAAGATGATCGTGCTGCTTAAACCCATACGATTTTTCGTATTGCGCCAAATTTCTACCAAACTGGTGCTTGCTTACTAAATCGCATTCGACTAAAAGGTCTAATGAATTGTAAACAGTGGCTCTACTTACACGGTAATTCTTATTCTTCATGTTAACATAGAGTGATTCTACATCAAAATGCCCATCGAGTGAGTATATTTCTTCTAAGATTGCAAACCTTTCGGGAGTTTTACGCAATCCTTTGTTTTCAAGATATGCGGTAAATATCTTGGTTACTTCTTCAAAAATTTGCGGGTTAAATGCCATTATTAAGCGTATCTAAATTAAGGACAAATATAGGCGTAAAAATTAAAGACACCTCTATTAATTGATTTTGCCCTCTGTTAGAAATAAAGTGCTTAGATGCAAGGCAAAATAGACAAAGAAGGCTGGTTGCCTTTTTGTCGATTATAACGAAGCAGAAAAGTGCTTTAATCCTCCTTAATTCTTGTTACCTTAACTACCCCCTCTACATTTTCTAATTTGGTGGCAAGTTGGGCTAAATGAGCTTTGTCTTTTATGCACAAAAATATTTTGCCTTCAAAAATTCCTGTATCGGTATCTACTGTAATTGATTTCATATTAACTTTATGTTCATTAGATATAATTCTGGTTACGTCATTAATAAGCCCCAACCTATCGGTGCCAATAATTTCCAAACCTGCTTCAAACGATTCTTTTTTCTCCGACTCCCATTTAGCTTTGAGTACTCGATGCCCGTGTTTAGAAAGCAATTCGGCCGAATTAGGACAAGTAGTTCGGTGTATTTTAATACCTTCGCCAATAGTTACAAAGCCAAATACATCATCTCCTGGAATAGGGCTGCAACAGCTTGCAAATTTATAATCTACCAAGTCAAGATCTTCGCCAATAAATAAAATACTATCGGCACGGCCGGTTTCCTTGGTAATGAGTTTGCTAACCTGCTTGGCATCAGTCCAATTTTTGTGTTTAGGCACAAGCTTTTTCTCTATGGAGGCGTCTTTAAACTTCTTAATTTCTTTGGGTTCGATAATTCCTTTACCTACTCTATAAAGAAAATCGGTTACCTGTGTTAATCCAAAAAACTTGGTTAGCTCAGTAAATGTGCTGGTTTTATGTTCAATTTTAAGCTGCTTGAGCTTACGTAAAACTATCTCTTTGCCGTCTTCAGCAATTTTACGTGTTTCATCTTTAAGCCCGTGCTTAATACCCGATCGTGCTTTTGATGTTACCACAAATCGTAACCAATCTTCACTTGGTTTTTGCTTAGTAGAGGTTAGTATCTCAATTTGATCTCCATTTTGAAGCACATAATTTAGTGGTACCAATTTTTGATTTACTTTAGCTCCAAGGCATTTTAGCCCTACTTCGGTATGTATGTCAAACGCAAAATCTAGGGTAGTTGACCCATTTTGAAGGGTTTTTAAATCACCTTTAGGGGTAAAAACAAATACTTCATCCTGATACAGGTTAGCTTTAAATTCATCTACAAACTCAGCAGCATTTGATTCGGTATTCTCTAGCAACTCTCGCACTTCCGCTATCCACGTTTCGAGTCCACTTTTTTTACGCGTGGTACTGTCTTTGTATTTCCAATGAGCCGCATAGCCTTTTTCGGCAATGTCGTCCATTCGCTTTGTTCTAATCTGCACTTCAACCCATTTACCTGTGCGGCTCATTACGGTGGTATGCAGCGATTCATACCCATTGGCTTTGGGGGTACTTACCCAATCGCGTAAACGATCGGGGTTTGGTTTATAATAATCGGTTACAATAGAATACACCTGCCAGCAAACTGCCTTTTCTTGTGCCAGCGGCACATCCACAATAATCCGAATGGCAAATAAATCAAAGACCTCTTCTACAGGTATGTCCTGTTTCTCCATCTTTTCCCAAATAGAATGGATTGATTTTACCCTTCCTTTTATATTAAATTTAAAGTTATGAAGCGATAAGTCTTGCTGTAACGGCCGTGTGAATCTTCGAATAAAACGATCACGAAATTCTTTTGTAACTTGAATATTATCAATAATAGACTGATACACTTCTTCGTGCGTGTATTTTAAATGGAGGTCTTCCATTTCTGATTTTATGGCATATAAGCCCAGCCTATGCGCCAAAGGGGCGTATAAGAAAATGGTTTCGGAGGCAATTTTTAATTGCTTATGCCGAGGCATACTATCAAGGGTGCGCATATTGTGCAACCTATCGGCCAATTTTACTAATATTACTCGTACATCATGGGAGAGTGTGAGTAGCATTTTTCGAAAATTTTCAGCTTGACCCGAGTCTGCATTACTGCCTACGCCCGATATTTTAGTAAGCCCATCAATTATTTGAGCTACTTTTTTACCAAACTCGCGCTGAATATCCTCCACCTCATAATCGGTATCTTCCACTACATCGTGTAATAAAGCGGAAACAATGGAGGTGGTACCCAAGCCTATCTCCTCCACACAAATTTGTGCTACGGCTACCGGATGAAAAATATAGGGCTCCCCAGATTTTCTACGCATTCCTTCGTGGGCTTCCATTGATAAATTGAAAGCCTTACGAATTAATTTGGCATCATCATCTTTTAAAAAAGGTTTCGCATGCCGTAATAGCTTACGATACTTTCGTATAATCTCCTTATTTTCTTCTTCTAGCTGTATGGTATCCATAATGAATTTGGAACTACAAAGATGACGAATAATTAATTTTTTAAGAGCATAACATTACAGTAAAAAGAAAACCTCAAACAAATTAAAAATTATATTTTTCTACTATTGGCTATCTAAAAAAAACTTGCTTTCTTTGCACTCCGTTTGCGGATGTGCACTCTTGATAACGATTAAAGTGTTGGCAAACAATGTGGATGTGGTAATTCTATTGGTTATCAAAAGAAAAACCTCAAAAACAAAATGCGGATGTGGCGAAATTGGTAGACGCACTAGACTTAGGATCTAGCGCCTTTACGGGCGTGGGGGTTCGACTCCCTTCATCCGCACAAACGACCCTCGGTTTCGATACCCCGATTGCTATCGGCACGAGATTGAGGGTTTTCTATTTACTTTATTAAATGATTTTGTTTTGGAAATTGCATTAAACAAAAAGGAAAACAACGAAGCTTCTATTAAAATTAATTTAACAGAAAGCGATTATCAACAAAAGGTTGAAAAAAAGGTAAAAGAATATTCTAAAAAAGCCGAAATTAAAGGCTTTAGAAAAGGTAAGGTGCCTTTATCGATGATTAAGAATATGTATGGGAAATCTATTTTAGTAGAAGAGATTAATCATATGATTTCGCACGGATTAAGCGATTACATTAAAGACAACAAGCTTAATATTATTGGTGAACCTCTACCAGATAGAACTCAAATGAACACGATTGATTGGGATACTCAAAAAGATTTTGAGTTTGATTACAATCTGGGTTTAGTAGATGATTTTGAAGTTGATTTATCTAAAAAACAAAAGATAACCAAACACGAAATTAAGGTTGATAAGAAAATAATTGACGAAACAATTGCTAACCTAAAAGAGCAGTATGGCGATATGACTAACCCGGAGGTTAGCGAAGCAGGTGATGCCATTTACGGTTCGTTTACCCAAACCAATGGAGACTTAAAAGCCAATGGTGTAATTGAAACCAAAGACCTTGACAAAAAGCAAGCTAAGCAATTTATTGGTTTAAAAAAAGGAGATAAAATCTCTATTGACCCACATAAAACATTTAGTTCTGATGAGCAACTAGCTCAAGTGCTTGGAATAGAAGTAGATGCAGCCAAAGCTATTGAAGGC
>JALSJD010000002.1 GCA_026989535.1 Cyclobacteriaceae bacterium | reverse complement strand
TAAATAGTGATGAACCCAAGAAAGAGCTGTTTATTAAAGGCTTTGTAATGTTTGGTGGGGGAGAAGTGAAGAGTTATTAGGTCGAAAACTCAGGTCGAAAGCTAGGAGCCTTTACTTAATGGCTTCTAGCTTTTTTTTATTTGTTATATCTTTAGCTTGTAACTCAATAATTTGTCAAATCCAATTACACAAAACGTACGATACCTTGCCAGTTACTTCGGCATTTGGCTACTGTTTGCCTTTATTCAAACAGGTATTTTATATTTTGCATTAGGCATAGACCCTACCGTTGGTCTAATTGATTCTATCATATTTAATCTTTTTTTAAGTTTTATAGGGTTGGCTATTTGGCCATTGGTGAGCTTTTCTAGCTTAGAAGGAGCACAACTCTTAAATACATTTATAACGCATATTGCAGGAGCAGCTGTACTTATTGGCCTATGTATTTATGCGTTTTATAATGTATTGAATTTGTTGTTTGATGAAAATGAGGTATATCTGGCCTTTCTCCAATCATCCTTACTTTGGCGTGTTGTATTGGCAACCACTATTTATATGCTAATTGCTCTTAATTATTATGTTATTATTTATAATGAGGAGTTTAAATTTAGAAAAATACAAGAATTGGAGCTAAAGGAATCGTTGAAAGAATCGGAGTTAACTATGCTTAAATCGCAATTAAACCCTCATTTTATATTTAATAGCCTCAACTCAATTAGCTCACTTACTATTACAAACCCTGAAAAAGCCCAAGAAATGGTAATTTCCTTATCGGAGTTTTTACGGTATGCGATAAAACCAACGCCAGCTAAGCTCATTAAATTAGGAAGCGAATTAGAGGCGATTGAACAATTTATTTCGATTGAAAAAGTGCGTTTTGGAGATCGATTAACGGTAAAAATCGACTGTGATGCTGCTTGTAAAAACAAGCTGGTGCCTCCCTTAATTATTCAACCATTGGTTGAAAATGCCATTAAATATGGTGTGCACGAATCGCTGGCAGAGGCTTCGGTACATATTAGTTGTAGCTTAGTCCAAGAGGCGCTCGAAATTAAAATAAAAAATAGCTTTGACCCCAACAGTGTGCCTGCAAGGCAATCGGGTATAGGGCTAAAAAATGTAGCTAACAGGCTTAAATTGCTATTTGGCACTGGCAATCTGATACAAGTTACTAAGCAGTTAAATATATTTACGGTTTCATTAATTATACCCCAAGTACATATATAGTTATGCATATTCTTATTATAGAAGATGAAAAGCCTGCAAGAGATTTGGTAATTAAATACCTTGAAGAAGTGGCAAGTATTACCGTAACGGAGGCTTCCAATGGATTTGAAGGTCTAAAACTAATGAATGCCCATACGTATGATGTGGTGCTTTTAGACATACAAATGCCCAAACTTACTGGCTTTGAAATGCTGGAACTTATTGAAAACCCTCCACCTGTTATATTTTGCACGGCTTATGATGAATATGCGATTAAAGCTTTTGAACAAAATGCTGTTGACTACCTCTTAAAACCCTTTGCTAAACAGCGCTTGTTAGATGCAATTGCTAAGGTGGTTAGCAAGCCTAACGTAGTCGATTTAACTGGGGTAACCTCTGAGGTACGTCAAGAGGAACCTTTGGAGCGCATTGTTGTTAAAAATGGCAAATCTATAGATATTATTCCCGTAGTAGAAATTTGTTATTTGCAGTCGCAAGATGATTATGTAGAGCTACATGCCAATGGTAAAAAATACTTAAAACAACAGCGGTTAAAGTATTATGAATCAGCTCTTAATAGTAATTTATTTGTTCGGGTGCATCGGCAATATATTGTAAATGTATCTTATATTAAAAAGCTCGAAAAGTTTGGGAAGGAATCCTTTATTGCCCAATTAAAGGGTGGGGATTCCATTAGTATAAGTGCTTCGGGTTATGCCCGTTTAAAGCAGGTGCTTAACATGTAATTGATGAGTCCAAGTCCACCCCGAAAACACCTAAAACCAAAATAACTCTTTTTGTGAAAATTGTCTGTTCTCGGAGTGGACTCATTGATGAGAATTTGTAGTGTTAATTTAGCAGAAAACAGTCCTTTCGGTTTTAATTAATGATTACTTAGCGTTATTTAGCAGATTAATTTTTTAGTATGAGCAAAGTTATAATTAATAGTTTCGATGAGTTTAATAAATACTTAGGTCAAGATATTGGCTCTTCAGGGTATTTGCCCATTTCCCAAGAGCGTATTAATAAGTTTGCAGATGCCACCTTAGATCACCAGTGGATACACACAGACCCCGAAAGAGCAGCCGAAAGCCCATTTGGGAGTACCATTGCCCATGGCTATTTAACACTCTCCATCTTACCTCATTTATGGGGGCAAATTGCCGAAATACGCAATATTACAATGATGGTAAATTATGGCATCGAAAGCCTTAAATTTGGAGAACCTGTATTGGTAAAGGATGAAGTACGCTTGCACGCCAGCCTTGAATCATTAATAGATTTACGGGGTATTACCAAATGTATTTTAGGGGTAAAGCTTGAAGTAAAAGGCAAGAAGAAACCAGCTTTAAAAGCAAATTTGGTGTTTTTGTATCATTTTAATGGGTAAATAACAGTGCTATTCCTATTGTTAAGCACAAGAAAAAAATAGAAATTATTGCTAATCACGGGTGAAAATTTTAAAGCCAACTGCTAAATGGCTCGGCAGAGCCTAGAGATTACCGATCCTGACCTGCCCTCCGTACAACTTCGGGAGGCGGGCGCCCGATAATGACGAAGACATTGAAATGCCAAACGCACCACATTCAAACATAGGCTAGCGTGCTTACTTTATTACTCCTCTACCAATAATTCATCCACCCTTTTCTTAAATTCTCTGTCAAATTCAAGATAGTATTCACCCGTAGCTGGTCCGTTAAAATAGCTGTTTATATACCTAATATACCCTTGTTTATCAATTAGTACCAAGGTAGGAAAGGCATTAATTTTACCCATATTAGGAAAAGCCAAGGCAGCCTGCCCTTTGCTCATAGAACCACCAATGTACATTGGGTAGGGGATGTTTAGTAATTTGGAGTATGAGTCAATTCGCTTTTGTGAATACTCTTTATTACCCGGCTCGTAGGTAATAGCCATTAGCACAATATCCTTCTGGTTAACCTGTTGGTACCAATTGGTTAAATATTGGGTTTGGTCTAAGCTATTTGGACACCAAGTACCCATAAGTTGTATAATAACCACTTTGCCGTCCAATAAATCAGTATCAATGGCATTATATTGCCCGCCTGCGGTTAAAATATCGTAATAGGGCTTGTGAGTTGAAGGGGTTACGGTAATAAGCTCAAACGGGTTTGTTAGCTTAAATTCTTCGTTGTATTGCCCAATCCATTTTTCGGAATAGCCGTCTTCATAATAAAAAATGCCACTCCAGTTTCCATCAGCGTATTTGCCAAGCATCAAAAAAGCATGCACCCCATCAAAAGACGATATGCTAATGGAATCATCATAGGTTACCCCTTCAAAATGCCTAAAATCGCCCACCTCCGTTGCAATGCTGCCTGTTACTTGGTTGCCATGTTGCGCAAATAAACCTACTGCTTTAGATGTTTGCCCGTTAGGTTGTTTAAAAGTGATTTCCCACGTGGGTTTAATGGAGTTAATTTTTGAGGATGTTTTTGTAAACCGTGGTTGATTATATGCAGCAGTAAATTTAGAGTCTGCATTGGGTTTATAGTTTTTATGCCAAACACCCACCATCATATTTCCTTCTATTTTTGCTTTTATATAAGTATCAAACACATACATGGGTATAAAAATGCTGTCGTTTTTAATTACGGCATTTTTAATCATAATTTGCTCTTTCGCATTTATAATGGTAACTAAAGCCGTGGTATCTGATGTGGTTTTTAAGCTAAAATTAAATGGAACCTCTACAGCTTTATACTGTATAACACCTTTCCATTGCCCATTAGTAAATTGCTGCGAAAAACCGCATAGCGGTATGGCCATTAGCATAAAGAAAATTGCACGAAAAATTAGGTTCATATTTTTAGGTTTTAAAGTCTTCCTGAACGAAGTTATGGGGTTATGCTCTTATTAGCGGCTCTACCTCTATCGCCTTGCCTGTTTGAGAAACGCATATATATTCGCATTTGCCACATCCTACGCACAGTTCTTCATCAATAATAGGCACACGGTTGTCTCCTATTTTTAGGGCATTTATGCCAGGAGGGCACGGTTTTTTGCAATAGTCGCAGTACTGCCCTTGGGCAGAAAGGCAATGCTCTTCATATACTTTGGCTATGCCCAGCCGCATATATTGAGGTTCTTTTACCAACGCACCGGTTTTGCATGAGGAAATACAGGGGGTATCTGCACAGTATTCGCACGCCTTATGCTTTAAATCTAAATAGGGCGTATTGCCATATCCTCCTACGGCCGCAAAAGTTGGTTTAAATATAGCATCGTGAGGACATGCAATTACACAATCATCGCATCTTACACAGGCGATTAGAAATTCTTCCTCGTCAATGGCTCCCGGTGGTCGAATGCCTATTTTGCTTACTTTGCTTTGGATTTTTTCAAGGGCTTTTTCCTTACTTTTTCTAATTCCAAATTTAAAAAATCCCGCACGATTCATTTTCTTCCCGTCACCCATTCTTATACACTTACACTTTTCATTACCATGGGTTGATACACAAACCATATAGCCAAAACAGCTAATACTAACATTATTAAATAATAGCCTATAAACATCATAGTTCTTTCCTTTACAGCATCAGAAATTTGCTCCAGCCTCTGCCTCAGGGCTTTAATGGAATAATAAAACCCGATAAGTACTACCGATAATTGAATGTAGCGAAGCATATCTGGATTAATAAATGGAGCAGGCTGGTAGCCTGCTAACCCAAATAGGTTCCAACCAAAGCCAAAAGGATCGTTTATGATTGGCACCAGGTAGGAGAGCTCGATAAACAGGTGCATAGAGTTGTGCCCCAAATGATACCCTAAAGTAATGGGTATAAATACATAGGCGAGGTTCATGCCCATGTTATTGCCAGAAACAAACCTAGCAATAAATAACTCAAAGCCTTTTAGTAAAAAATAAGCACCAAACAGGGTAATAAGCATTAAAATAGTAAACGACCATTGGTAGTTTACATTGGCAATATTGCCAATGTAAGCAGTCCAAGTAAACCAATATTTTGTCATTGTAATTCCATGAAAAAAAGTAAGAATTAACATAACATAAGCCAGAACAGATTCATCTTTTCTGCTGGTTTTAATTTTTTCTAAATCCACTCCCGGAGGGCGTAAAAACAGACTTAGGTTGTCCTTATCGCACGATCGAATACACTCTGTACACAAAGTACAATACGTATTTTGTTCCAGTTTAAAGGGTTTTTCAAACGTTGGGCAAGGGGTAGTGGCAGTTGTTCCTGTTATGCATTCTTTCGTTTTGCATGCCGTACACACTTGGCTGTTGATTTTGCGCAGCTCTACCGGGGATACTTGCGCATACAGCCCACTTACTCTTCCTACCAAGCACGCATACCTGCAAAACGACCTGCGCTCAAAAATTAAAGCCGACAGTACCGCCATAACCACCATTAGCAAGCCTAACCAAGCCGTAAAATAGGAGTTTCTTGTAATATCAAACCCAAGTTCGAGCCATGTTAATACCACAAAAAAGAATATGGCGGGATATACATTTTTTAATGCCTTAGGCCACTTTAAATTTAACCCCGAACTGCTTTTTTTTAGCTTATGAAACCATCCAAATTGAAATAGATTGGCAAAGAAATCCCAGGGGCATACCGCACAAAAAACTTTACCGGCAAAAGCCACAAAATAGATAAGCAACGTCCACCAAAATAACCAAGTAAATCCGGCAGCTAAGCTTGTGTATTTTCTTCCGTAAAACCCAGTAATAAGAATAAATACAAATAATAGTGCAGGCAAAAATCGGATAGAGAAAGAAAAATACTTAGATTTTACAATCTTTAATAAATAACTGTTACTCAATAAATTATACCTGTAGGATGAGACTATGCTTAAGGAGTTTTTACCCTTTAGCCTAAAAGCAAATACAAGCCCAATTAAAACAAATAAAAGCAATAAGATGCCTTGTTCAAGTCCTGCGTATTTAATTATTTCGGAGCTGGAAGGCAAACACCAATTATCATATATCTGTGTTGTCTCTTTCACTTTATGTGCCTGTTGATTTTTTAATAACTCCAACGATTCCAAAAAAGCTCAATATTGCAAAATACAATCCATATTTATCCCAAAAAGATTCAGTAATTTCAATTTCCATATCAATTACTACTTCTTCGCCTTCTTCATTAATAAATGTAATTTTTAATAAAAGGTCGTCCTGTTCTTTAATTGTTGAGCGGAGGGTATAGATACTCTCTTCCTCTTGCTCCATACCAACAAATTTATGAATTAACTTGCCGTGAGAATAAATGTCGAAATTAACTGGCCCAAGGTGAGCGCTGCCTTTTTCTATATTATACAAATACACATAAAACCTTACATCGTTCGGGGCTTCTACCATTCCTAAATCTAAGCCCTGAAAATTATAGATAGTAACAAAAGCTTCGTAATCCGGGGTTTCTTCTATGTATTCTAATATAGGTACCTGTGGGTAATTATCGAAATAATTATAATGTGGCAACCCTTTGTAGTGATGCGCCTTTGCAAAAGGAATGGCCATAAAAACACAGAAAAATAGTGGCACAAACCACAATTTTGAGGGAACTATTGAGTTAAAACGATTGCCCATTGATTGATGATTATTGGGTCCACTCCGAAAACAGACAAAACCAAAAAAGTCTCTTTTGAAGACCTTTTCATTTTCCTCAATTAGCTGATACTCAGGCATCATCGAATCTCGAAAAATAAAAATCTTATCCAAAATAACTCTTTTTGTGAAAATTTTCTGTTTTCGGAGTGGACTCATTATTTAATAGTTGAGTTTAATTTTTCTTTATTCCCCAATTTTTTTAGATAGCTGCTGATGCCAAACTGAATATTACTTTCGGGACATGCTGTAACGCACAAAGAGCATAAATGACAAGAATGTAATTGGTTGTTTTTTGGATACAAATCTACGGGGCAGGCATCATAGCAATCATGGCATCCTTGAGGGCAATTCGCTTCGTTTACGCTTAATCTAAACACTTGTATATGCCCAATCCATGAGAGCA
>JALSJD010000001.1 GCA_026989535.1 Cyclobacteriaceae bacterium | reverse complement strand
AGAAATTAGACCCCAAAGTTAGAGAAAATGTTGGCGGATAATTGGCAACATTTCCAGTAGTTGTTACAAAACAAGGTGTTTTCTAAGAGACACTAATTAGCATTAAATCTAGCTCGGTGTCAAAAAAAAGCTTTTGTATTTGCAATTTCTCCTTCGCTATTAATTGATCTAAAGCATCTGGATATAGGTTAAAGAAAGAAGTTGATTTTCCTTCTTTTTCCTTATTTGAAAGTTCCTCCAAATAAGCCATTGTTGATTTATGTATAATGGGTTTCATTCCATTTGTTTATTATAAAGTAATACAAATACCGTTCTACAACTTCTTAGTTTAAATCAAATGTTATTAAAAAAATTGAAAAAGCTAAGGCTATACCAATACCTGTGCCCACTATAATTGTAGCACCAATACTTGCCGATTTGTGTTGTGCACGGATGCTAATAATATCTTCAATAATAAAATCTTGTGGAAGCATTTCTCCTGTTTTTTGCTTACTTCCATAGAGTTTACCATCTCTTATTTCAATTCTTCTCAAATGATAAACTTTACCTTTATTAGTTTTTATCTTTTTAAACCTATCATCAGTAGTGCTAACAACGTGTTCAAGAGATGTAGTGCTATTACCCCTTGTTGGTGTTGTTTCACCAACAAGCATTAAACTAGACAGAGAAAAGAGCAATAATTTCAGAATACTTACTCCCCATAAGGCACCCAAATATTTTTAATTTCGGTGGCTCGTCTTAAAAAGTCGTGGGCAAGTACGTGTTTGGGGTTAAACCAATCTCGGTTTTTACCAAAGTTTACCCACGTGCGTTTCATATTTTCAGCGGCTGCATTTTGCACCAGCGAGCTTCCTTCTTTAGAGCCAAAATACCAAAGTCCATCTACATCATCGTGGGTGGCTAGTACCTTGGTTAATTCTTCCTTATCTCCAGTAATAATATTAATTACACCGCCTGGCACATCCGAAGTTTCGAGTACTTGGTATAAATCGGTAGCAGAAAGTGGAGCTGTTTCTGAGGGTATTGCCACCACCGTATTGCCCATAGAAATTAATGGGATAACAGTAGAAATAAATCCTAGTAACGGAGCTTCATTCGGGCAAACAACGCCCATAACACCAATCGGTTCTTTCATTGCCAATGTTACATTTCGGTGGGGTGTGGCGTGTACACTACTATCATATTTATCGGCATAAGCTGCATAGGTAAATAGGCAATCAATGGATGCCTCCACTTCTTGCCTCGATTTTTTAGTAGATTGATTGAGAGCCGTTGACAAACGGTCTGCAAATTCAGTGGCTCGTGCTTCTAAATTTTCTGCCATATAATAAATTATTTGGGCACGTGTATGTTCTGTTGTTCTAGCCCATTTACTAGCAGCATGCGCTGCCTCCACTGCATTACGAATGTCTTTTCTATTTCCTTCGCCCACTTCCCCAATTACATTTCCTTTGGTGTCAAGCACATTATTATTATACCCACCATCAGGTCGTTTTTGCTTGCCTCCAATGTAAAATTTGGCTGTTTTATCCAATGCAGGAATGCCATTTTCGGCACTAGGTAATTTTTCGGTTAGCTTTTTGGGCTCTGGAGCTGATTTAAACTCATCTTCTACTTTTAGTTTTACATATTCATATAGCCCTTCAAGTCCTCCTTCTCGTCCAAAGCCAGATTCGCGATAACCCCCAAAACCAGAAGCTGCATCAAACATATTGGTGCAGTTAATCCAAATGGTACCTGCTTTAACTTTGGGAGCAATATCTAGTGCCAAATTTATGTTTTCTGTCCATAAACTAGCGGCCAAGCCGTAGCGTGTATTATTGGCTAGTTTTACGGCTTCGGCAGGAGTTCGAAAACTCATAGCAACGAGTACGGGCCCAAATATTTCTTCTTGTGCAATGGTAGATGCAGGAGCTACATTGGTAAATAAGGTGGGCGGATAAAAACACCCTTCGGTTGGGCATTCCCAGCTGGGTTGCCATAATTCTGCTCCTTCGTCAACGCCTTTTTGAACCAGTTCTTCAATCGTTTTAAGTTGAACAGGAGCTACAATCGCACCAATATCGATGCCTTTGTCTAGGGCATTCCCTATCCGTAACGATTCCATTCGTTTACGAATTTTATCATATAATTTATCCGCAATACTTTCTTGCACCAATAAACGAGAACCTGCACAACATACTTGCCCTTGGTTAAACCAAATGGCATCTACCACCCCTTCTACCACGCTATCAAGGTCGGCATCTTCAAATACAATAAACGGAGATTTACCTCCTAATTCGAGTGATAGTTTCTTTTCGGTGCTAGAAGCTGCTCTTCTTATAATTCTACCTACTTCGGTAGAGCCTGTAAAAGCAATTTTACTGATGCCTGGGTGATCCACCATCGCAGCACCAGTTTCGCCTTCGCCTGTAATAATATTAACCACACCTGCTGGAAGCCCCACTTTTTCACAAATTTCTGCAAAAAGGAGAGCTGTTAATGAAGTAAATTCGGCAGGTTTTAAAATAACCGTATTACCCATGGCTAAGGCTGGGGCAATTTTCCAACTAAGCATTAACATCGGAAAATTCCAAGGAACAATTTGCCCAACCACGCCAATTTCTTTATAATCGGGCAGTTTCTCTGCTTGCAACTGCGCCCACCCTGCGTGGTGGTAAAAATGGCGAGCCACTAATGGGATATCGATATCTCGTGTTTCACGAATGGGTTTGCCATTATCCATCGACTCCAATACAGCAAATAACCTTGCGTGCTTTTGAACTTGACGAGCAATCGCATATAAATACCTAGCCCTTCCGTGCCCTCCTAATTTAACCCAGCCTTTTACCGCTTTATCTGCCGCTTTTACAGCATCATCCACATCCTCTTTATTGGACACAGGAACGGATGCCAATTTTTCTTGCGAGCAAGGGTTAAGGCTATCCATGTATTTTTTCGACTTAGGAGCTACCCATTTGCCATTAATAAATTGCTTAAAACTAGGCTGATGATTTTTTAACCATTCTAATGCCACGTCCTTCGATTCAGGAGCTGGTCCGTATTCCATTGATTCAAAAATTGAAGCTACACTCATTATATTTTTATTAAGGAAAACTTAAGCTACGGGGTGTCTGTAACTAGCAGAATATCTACCCGTAGTAAAATGTTCTAATTGTCGTTCTATATCGCCTAGCAAGCTGCTAGCACCAAACCTAAAAAGGTGGTTATTCAACCATTCATTGCCTAACTCCTCTTTGATAAGAATGAGCCAAGTGATGGCATCTTTTGCCTTGCTAATTCCACCTGCAGGTTTAAACCCTACTTTAAAACCAGTTCGTTCGTAATAATCCCTAATGGCTCGTACCATTACTAAACTTACAGGCAACGTGGCGTTAACAGGCTCTTTGCCCGTGCTAGTTTTGATAAAATCAGCTCCAGCCATCATACAAATTTGGCTTGCCTTAGCCACATTGGTTAACGTGGCTAATTCACCCGTTGCCAAAATGGTTTTAAGATGCGCCTCTCCACAAGCTTCTCTAAATCCTTTTACTTCGTTATAGAGAGCCTCCCAATTACCTGTGAGCACCATTGCTCGGCTAATTACGATATCTATTTCTTTAGCTCCAGCTGCTACCGAAGCTTTTATTTCTTCTATTTTTTGCTTGTTTGTGATTTGCCCTGCCGGAAAACCAGTGGATACCACTGCCACAGGAATATTACTCCCCTCCAACGTTTTTAAAGCTGCAGGAATTAGATTGTGATACACACAAACCGCTCCTGTGGTTATGGGTTGAGCAAAATCTAAGGCTTGTAAAATATCTTGCCTCACTGGCTGGCGTGCTTTGGCACATAATCGAGCTACATTGCCATCGGTATCATCCCCTGCCAAGGTGGTTAAGTCGATGCAGGTAATTGCTCTTAGTAACCAAGCGGCTTGCCACTCTTTTTTAACCGCACGCCTCGTGCCCATGGTGGCTGCACGCCTTTCAACGGCACTTCTGTTTATTTTTATTTTATTGATTAAGCTCAAATCCAACTCCGTACCCGGATTGCGTTGAATATGGCTTTTAGCAGAATCTTTCTTCATAATTAATTTGCAATTACTTGATTTCTAAAAAAGTAAATCAAGAACGTAAAAATAATACAATATCCTGAGTTCGACTTATGGGCACCTCTATTAATTGCTTGTGTCCTCTGTTAGAAATAAAGTGCCCTTAATGCACAATTTCGCATTCTTTGCAAAACTTGCGTTTGCCGGGTAGTCGTTTTTTAGGTTTGCGCTTATGCCCAAAATAAGAAGGATCGGAGTACTGGGGCTTCTTCATTTTGCGTTCTTGCTTTTTGTACTTTTTAACATTAGCCACCATCCGCTCTTCATATTCTTTTACTTTTTGGTCAAAATAAAAATCATAAGGGTGTACAAATGTTGAATAACTGTACGATTTGCCCTTTACATATTTAGACGAAACAGTCTCTTTTTTAATAGAAGTAATTTGTACACTATTTTGTGCAAAGGCAGAAGAGCCAATAAATACCAATAGAATTATTAGTTTGTTTATCATACTCTCTTAACAAAAACAATGTAAAAAAATTGCCCCATCAGCTGACGGGGCAATAAAAAATAACCAAAAAATACTTTTAGAGGTAGGCATTTATATACATACACCAATAGCGATAAATATGTCAATATGGAATATTAAGGTACAAAATTTCTCAATTCCATAACTTAACCGTATTTACGGATTCCTGCCTACGCAGGAATGACGGGTATGAAATTTGAGTGTTACCATTAAGTAATAGAAACGCCTAAATTAAATATGTACGTAAATGCCTGCCTCTAAATACTTTATATCAAAAGAGGTTATTTCAAACCTCCATTATTTATCTTCCATTTGAGCGAACTCTTACTTGGATACGATCGTACACCCAAGGAGCCATTGGCTCTTCCTCTTTATTCCATAAACCAATATTTTTAATCTTAGCCGCTTCTTGCAATTCTATAAGATTTGCTTGGCTTAGGAAAAATCGATCTACCCAACCATAACCTTCTTTTATCATTAATTCGTTAATGCTTTTGCCTTTTTTAGTGGTAACATGTACCAAACGATTGCCCCATCTATCCTTACCACTATATTCAACTAATACATTTTCGTTAGCCACAATCTTTTGTAAATAATTTAAAGATTCTTGTGCAAATTCTTGCCCCAGCTCGGGTGCATCAACACCTTTCAGCTTTACAGTAAAAGTGTCGCCTTCAATGGTTGATACCTTGAGCGTGTTACCGTCAATTACTTCCAATATTTGCTTTATAGCTGGCATGTCAGACGCTTCAACTGCTTTGGAAGAAAGTAATAAAACAAAAATTAATGCTAACACGATTAGCACGAATGCTATGGGGTGCTTTACGAGTGTTCCTAGTAATTTTGTCTTCATATCTGTGTATTGGGAAACACAAAGTTGAGGAGTAACTTACTCAAATTATACCCGCTTTTATACGTAGATGGCCTTAGTATCTTAACCTAGATATAACTCTAAAACACAGTTTATCAGCATTTTAGCCTTCTGTGCTTTTAATGCGTAATTGCATCATAAATGGCTTGGTGCATAGCCGGCCTTATATTTAATTGGTAGAGCTTTCGATTATTGCGAGTTGGGTACACTCTGTTTGACATAAAAATAAAAAGTAGCCCATTATCGGGGTCGGCCCAAGCAAAAGTACCCGTATAACCTGAGTGGCCAAAGCTATGAGCCGATGCATCAATGGCTGTAGAGCCATTCTCCTTATCAACCAACACTGGTTTATCAAACCCAAGCCCTCTTCGGTTGCCCTCGTTACAATAATGGCAAACTGTAAATAGTTCCATCGTGTTTTTAGAAATGAGTTGCTCTCCCCCATAACTGCCCATCCATAAATACATTTGCATTATTTTGGCTAGATCTAAAGTTGTCCCAAATAAACCTGCATTGGAAGATACGCCTTTCATCATAGCAGCCCCTTCGTCATGCACAGTGCCTCTAAGAGGAGTCATCCTAAAAAATGTATCTATTTCGGTAGGCACAATTTTATCTAACGGATAAAACCGCAACGGATTATAGGTAATCGTGCTTGCTCCTAATGGTTCGTACACATTCGACTTGAGGTAAATTTCATAATCTTGGTTCGTAATTTTCTCGATAATACCTGGGTAGAGGTAAAACGATAAGCCCGAATATGTATAACCAGCCTCTTTGCGCAATGGTGATTTTCGAATCTGCTTATAAATAATGTCTTTATAATTAGTATGTAAGTAGAGGTTATCTACAATTTTAACAGAGTAATTAGCCGTAGAATCGTGGCTCAACGTATTTCGCTTGTACTTTCCGTTCTTCTTTATGGTGGTAGTCCAAAAAGGTATCCACGCTTTTAATCGTGCATTATGCGAAAGGATTTGCCGATACTGCAAATTCTTTTTATTGCCTTTGGCAAAATAAGGCAGGTAAGTGTCCATAGTAGCATCTAAGCTAAATTTATCTTGGTCGTACAATTGCATTAAAGCAGGCAAAGCTCCCGTAATTTTTGTGATAGATGCAAAATCATACAGAAGGTCTTTTTTTACAGGCTCTTTGTTCTTATACGTTAAGTAGCCATACGTTTTATGAAGAATTACTCGCCCATTACGAGCCACTAATACCTGAATTCCGGGAGCAACTCCTGAGTCAATGGCCATTAAGGCAACGGAATCTATTTTCTGATTTAAAAAAGTGGAATCCATTCCAACTTCAGAGGGATTGCCAAAGCTAAACCGAAGATTGCCTTGGGTTTGAATGCCCGCTCCTTGCTCATACCCATAAACAGCATAAGATAGAGTATCAGTAAATCCCCTCCCTCCAAAAAGTTTTTGGAAAACTAAATCTAGTGCATAAGAATTTTTGGATGTTGAATAGACAACCGCTTGAAATTTTTCTAACTTATTAGAGTCTATTTGGGTAGAATCTCCTAATAATACCAATAGCTTGATTTCTGAATCATTTTTTGAATTTGGATTATCTGTTATCATAACAGCTTTTACTCCCTTATTCTGAGTGTAACGACTTCCGAGTGATTCTAATTCGGCATTAGAATATGAAATTGATAGAGAGTCTAAATTTTTAAATGGAAGAAGATTGTTTTCGTTCTTTAATAAAACAATCATATTGCTTGCTGGCTTCGGTATGTTTTGGGTATAAGTAATTAATGAAAACCCATTTAGCAGAAGTAATAAAACGTATCTCATAAGTAAGCGCAGTAATTTTATACCCTAAGTTAGGAATAAGGAATAGCTATCAGAAAATTAGTAGTGGGTGAGATTTTCCTTTGGACTTTAGCATCCCGATAGCTATCGGAATCCCTAAACTGCCCCAAATCTATTTGAATTAACTCGAAAGTCCTACAATCCCGATGGATATCCAGAATGCGTATTATATGAAAATTTCGCTTAAGGACACCTCTATTAATTGATTTTCCCTCTGTTAGAAATTAAAGTGCTTAGATGCAAGGCAGAATCAGCAAAGAGGGCTGGTTGCCTTTTTGTCGATTATAACGAAGCAGATAAGTGCTTTAATCTAACCCAAAGGGGTTTCACTCATTAGAGGTTAAATCTCCAAAACAAAGATAAATCTTAGTTTATTGCAAAATATTGCAAGCCTACAAAAAATAACAAATCTTATAAAATGTAGTATTATAAAAGAGCAAACTTTGCAATAATTGACAAATGACACATAAGGAATTGACTTTTGTCATAGATTAATAATAAAGTCTAAAGTACATTTGGTTTTGGCTTGTTAATTTCAAAACCATTTAGCCGATGAAACAATTTTCTGCACTGGTAGATTACTGTGCAAGTAATATACTGTTGAGGATTGTTATAAATTAACTTAAAACCCAGAGAGATGAAAAGCTTGATGGGTATAGTGTTAATTGTGCTGCCCTCCTATATTTACGCACAAACAATTGTTGCAAATTCAATTGTGGGCGGAGCTTATTGCCCTGAGGCTGTCCTTTCAATAGAGTACACCGTGAGCGGTACTCCTTTTAATACTGCCAATGAATTTTCTGTTGAACTTTCCGATGCGTCAGGTATGTTTAACGGGTTAATTATTGGAGGGCCTGTTAACTCTATTGCCGAAGGCAGTATTGCCTCTACCATACCAGCCAGTAGCGTAGATGGGGCAGGATATTTAGTTCGTGTTGTTAGCACAGACCCGGTAGTGGTTAGTAATAATGTGCCATTGGCTATTGCGGTTCTTACTACAACAATAACTACGTTTAGTGAACCTAATTGTGCTGGAAATACTAACGGGTCGGCTACAGTTACTGCTAGTGGAGGTAACGATGTTTATACTTATTTGTGGGACGACCCTGAGGCACAAAGCACAGCTTCAGTTTCAGGGCTTGCGGCAGGAACCTATTCGGTAGTTGTTACAGATGGAAATTATTGCTCTTCTACCGCTACTATAACTCTAACAGATCCACCGCTACTTCAATTATCTGTAGTTCTTGCGCATGTTACGTGTTTTGATGATGCTGGCTCTAGTGCAGATGGGTCAATAGACTTGACTATTACAGGTGGCTCGGGTTTTTACTCTACTTCCTGGAGCAATGGCTCTGCTTCTGAAGACATTATTAATTTAACTGCTGGAGACTATACAGCTACCGTTACAGACTCTGAGGGATGTAGTGCTGACACTACAGTTACGATTACTCAACCCAATCAATTAATTATTTCTGAAACTCAAACCAATCTAACCTGTAACATTGGCAACGAAGAAAATACTGACGGAGCTATTGATATTACCGTTACAGGTGGTACAGGTTCTTATACCTATTTGTGGAGCAATGGTGTTACCACAGAAGATCTTACGAATTTGACCGTTGGTGATTATACCATTGAGGTTACCGATGAGGTGGGGTGCAAATCTTCAAAAACCATTACGATTACAGAGCCTCCATTATTAACGATATCTGAAACGCATATTAATGCAAGATGCAGCGATTCATCTTATGACGGGTCTATAAATATTACCCCCTTAGGTGGAACGGGTAGCTATACGTATTTGTGGGATAATGGAGCTACTACCGAAGACCTTTCCAGTTTAAATGCGGGAGACTATACAGTAGAAGTAACAGATGCTTCAGGCTGCAAGGCAACCTTATCAATTACTATAACCAAACCAAGCGCATTGGTGGTTACTGCCACAACGGTTACAGATGTTAGCTGTAATGGAAATTTAGAGGGTGCAATTACAATTTCTGTAACCGATGCCACACCCCCATACACCTATTTGTGGAGCAATGGAGCGACAACCCAAAATTTAACAGGCTTGGCAGGTGGCGATTATACGGTTACTGCAACAGATCAAAATGAGTGCGAGGTTCAGTTAACAGTTAATGTGTTTGAACCTGCTGTATTGGCTGTTTCTGAAACGCATACCGATGTATTATGCTTTGATGGCACTACTGGCACGAGCGATGGCACTATAAATATAACAGTAACCGGAGGCAATTTACCCTATTCGTATTTATGGGATAATGATGCCACCACAGAAGACATTAGCAATTTGGCAAGCGGAACCTATTCGGTTACGGTAACAGATTTGAAAAATTGCCAGGCAAGCCTATCCATTATTATTAATAACCCTGCCCCTATTTCTATTGCCGAAACCCATACAAATGTTAGTTGTAATGATGATAATGGCCTCTCAAATGATGGCAGCATAGATATCGAAGTTACAGGGGGTGTTGGGTTATACTCATACTTGTGGCAAAGTGGAGAAACTACCGAAGACTTATCGGGGCTTGCCTCAGGAGATTATACCTTAACGGTAACAGATCAAAACAATTGCACTGCTACGATAACTGTAACTATTATGCAACCTACTGCACTTAGTATGACAGTAACAAACCCTGCTGGTATATGTCAACCAGAAGCCGTTGATATAACCACTTCCTTTGTCGATAATTTTTCAGGAACAGTAACTTATTGGAATGAGGCTGAACTGCAAACATCTGTTCCAGACCCCACCCATGTATCTAGTTCTGGCACTTATTATATAAAAAAGACAACAATTGACGGATGCTATGTAGTTAGACCTGTTGTGGTTGAAATTTACCCTATCCCCAACCTATCAATAACTAATCAAAATGCCGTATGTAGTGATACTTCTATTGATCTTGCCACCGTATATGTAGATAATAATGCGACTATAGGTACTGTTACCTATTGGTATGATGCTGCAACAACTCAAGCCATTCCTGACCCAACAGATATACGAACATCAGATACCTATTATATTAAAAAAGAAACAGAAAATGGCTGTATTGATGTTGAACCAGTTGAAATATTTATAACCATCCAGCCCTCTTTAGTAATAACCGACCCTCCGTCAGTTTGTTTTCCTAATACGGTAGATATTACAAACTCGTACCAAGATGAAAATAATACCGAGGGGGTAATTTCTTATTCTTACGATGAACCGGGTGATTCAGTTATACCAGCCCCATCACAGATAGCTAATTCAGGTATATATTATATTCATAAGGTACTTTCGAGTGGATGCAGTAATACAGCACCTGTAAATGTGGTGGTAAATCCTTTGCCTAACATTATTATTACTACACCCGCACCCATTTGTCAGGGAGAATTTATCGACCTCACAACTAGTTATACCGAGTCGGTTGGGTTAGTTGGCTCTGCAACTTTTTGGTTAGACCTTGCAGCTACCATTCCTGTTACAACCCCTACGGCAATAACTGATTCTGGAAAATTCTATATCCAATTTACTTCTGACGCAGGCTGTACAGATATTGACAGTGTAGAAATTGTTGTTGGGCAATACCCTGTACTGGAATTGACAGAGCCAGATGCTGTGTGCGATGGTCTTGTGGTAGATTTAAAACCCACTACAGTAGATGTGGCAAATATTTCGGGCGTGTTTTCATATTGGAAAGACCCAGATTTTACAGAGGAATTGGTAGATGGATTAGCAACAATTTCCGGCACTTATTATATAAAAAAAACCAGCGTAATTGGATGCACCAGCTCGGTTTCGGTAGATGTAGTAATAATAAAAAAACCATTACTTATTATTTCAGGAGATACCTCCGCTTGTAGCCCTCACACAATTAATTTAGCCAATGTTTTTACAGATACAAATAATACTACAGGGCAGGTTTCTTATTGGTTAAATGAGGAGCTAACCAATGCGGTGGCAGTTTCTACTGCTATAGACCAAACAGGTACTTATTACATTTTTAAAAGTACCGTTTTTGGTTCGTGTACAGATGTTGTGTCGGTTAATATAAACATATTTCAAACTCCTGACACCCCCACTATTTCGCTTAAGGAGGACACCCTTTTTTCAAGTGCATTACAGGGCAATCAGTGGTATTTAGAACAAGATATATTGCCAGGGGAAGTGGATTCTTTTTTAGTACCCCTATTTAATGGCGTGTATTATGTAAGTCAAACACTTTATGGCTGCAAATCAGATTTATCAGAAGGCTTTCTGAGTCAACCAACCCTTGTAAATAATAATTTCGAGAAGATAGGAATTGAAGTGTTTCCAAATCCTGCCAGTCATTTTTTAAATATTGTTATCAATAATTATACGGGTTTTGCTACACTATTTATGGCAGATGCTAAGGGGACAGTTTGGTTAAAAAAAACCCAACAAATATCTCTTTCGAACAATAAATTTAGTGTTAATACTGCGTATAAAAACAAGGGAGAAAATATTATAATTATTACTACCGAAACAACTAAATATTTTAGAAAAATTATTTTAAGATGACAGTAAAATACCTTATCATACTTATTGCAGTAAGTCTGTTACCATGTTCTTTGGTGTCGGGTCAAAGTGATTCTACCAAAGTAGATTCAACACAAATAATTAATAATCAAACAGAAGCATTTTTAAAGAGATTGCTGGAAGAGTCTGCTACAAAGAAGCAGCAGACCGAGGCAAATTATGAGGATCTTGAAATAGATGAACTAATTGTAAGTTCTTTAATTACAAAAATGGGCAATACTTTTTTCGATTATTTTACAGGAGACTTTTCATGGCCCGAAGCAGAAGGAGATTATATTATTGTTATTTCAGAAAAGCCTTTCCGCTCGAACACAACCTTAGTAACTATTACAGTTAATGATTTAGAGGTATTTCAAAATGTGTTGCAATCTAAAGATACTTATTTGCAGGAACTTGCATTGTATGCGCAGCAAATAACTAAAATGTATATAATTAATTATCAGCAGCTTATACTCGATTTAGACGGAGAAGATCGTTCGGGGTCGGGCATTTATTAATTTAAACAAAAATAAAATGAAAAATGAAATGAAACTATTAATCTGCTTACTTATAACATTGGCTTCAAGCCCATTGTTTGCACAGGATTTAAAGTACAAACCTATTAACCCTGCTTTTGGGGGCGACACCTTTAATTATAACTGGTTGTTAAGCCAAGCACAGGCACAAAATGATTTTGCAGAAGACCCCAACGCTAATCTTTTTGGATCAGATCCACTTGCCGACTTTCAAAACGATTTAAACAGACAAATTCTTAGTCAACTGTCTCGGGCATTAGTAGGAGACTTATTTGATGCTGATGGCCGGCTAAATGAAGGAATATTTGAAATTGGCAGTTATCAAATAGAAATTATTAATGGCATTGATGGTGTTAGTATTGGCATTTTAGATATCCTAACTGGTTCAACTACTACGGTTACTGTTCCTACTTTTTAATATATAATGAGAAAAATAATAATTATAGCCTTCGCCTTACTCTTGTTAGGGTGTAGTCAGTACCTAAACCAGCCTATGCGCACTACACAACCAAGGCTGGGGTCAGAATCTGAGCAGCATAAGATGTTAGAATCATTACCAGAAGCAGACGAACCTATTATAGTTGCTGTTTACAAATTTAGAGATCAAACCGGGCAATATAAAGATGCCGAGTTGGGTACAAGTTGGTCAACAGCAGTTACACAAGGGGCAACCTCTATCTTGCTTAGGGCACTGGAAGAATCTAAATGGTTTGTACCCATTGAAAGGGAGGGGCTAAATAACTTGTTAAATGAACGAAAAATTATCCGCTCTAGCAGAGCGGGCTATTCAAAAAATGGAGGCCAAGATCAGCAACCATTAATTCCGCCTCTTCTTTTTGCGGGAGTAATTTTAGAAGGCGGTGTTATTTCATTTGATTCTAATATGATGACAGGAGGAGCCGGAGCTCGTTATTTTGGAGTTGGGCTATCTGGTCAATACAGAGTTGACAGAATTACTATTTACCTGCGGGCAACCTCTACCAGCAATGGGCGAATACTTAAAACCGTTTATACCTCCAAAACAATTCTCTCACAAAAAGTAGATGTGGGTATTTTTAGATTTGTAGATTTTAAACGTTTGCTAGAGGTTGAAACAGGATTTACTTATAATGAACCAGGAGAAATGGTGGTGCGAGAGGCCATTGAAAAAGCAGTAACCAGCCTAATTATTGAAGGAGCTATTGAGGGGCTTTGGAAGTTTAAAAATAAGGATGACATCAATAGTAAAGTAGTAAAAACTTATCTAAAAGAAAAAAGCGAAAACAAATCAATTGATGTGGTTGGCTCTAAATTTGAAAAGCGCAGAAGCTATTTTTCGGTAGGTGTTAAGGGAGCAGGATGGTATTATTTAGGAGATTTAGGCGGCTCGCAAGTTTTGCCAGCTATTGGCATTCATGCCGAAATGTTTTCCGATCGCCCTGTTTCATTAAATGTAGGGTTTGGCTATGGCACCATTGGCACTGCTCAAAACTATAAGGCCGATATGCTTTTAGGAGAAATTTCTGGCAATTATAAGTGGTTCCCGAAATTAAAATCTACACCATACATACGGTTTGGGTTAGGTGCCATGGCAGAGACTAATAATAATTTAAATGACAGCACCAAGGCTTTTAGCAGGGTGTCGCCTTATATATTAGGAGAGCTGGGCTATGAAATTTTGCTTAATAAGAAGCTTGGGTTGTCTTTTGGCGCCACCTATAGATATACCATTGATGACAACATAGACAGGATTGAAAGTGGAAAATATAATGATGCCCTTTGGGAAGCAAAAATTGGATTGAATTATTATTTAGGAAAGTAAATTAATGAAATTGATATGATAAACTCACACTGGAATAAAATAAAATTGATTGCTTTACTATTTTTTGTATCAATAGCTGCAATCTCTTGTTTAGAGCAGGTCGTAGAGCCAGTGTCTTTCGGTTCTTTAAAAGGCAGTGTAATAGATAATTTTAATGGAGAGCCACTTGCCGGAGTAGAAATAAATACGAACCCAAGCTCAAGCTCGGTAATTTCAGATAGCTTAGGAAATTTTACCATTGACGAAATTGCTACTGGCGAATACTCTTTTACAGCCAATTTAAATGGCTATGAAAAAACATTTTTAAATGCAACAATAGATAAAAAAATAACTACAGAAATACACTTTAAAATGGATAGGCAGGTAATTTTGCCAGATCCGCCAACAAACCCAACACCTGCCGCAGGAGCTTCTCAACAACCTCGAAACATTACTCTAACCTGGAACTCCACAACACCTAAAAACGACAGCCTGTTATTTGATGTATTTGTTTGGGAATCTAATATAGACTCCGCAGTTTTCTCCTTAATTAACTCTTCTGACACGTTTTTAGTACTCAAAAATCTTCGTTACGAAACCACTTATTTTTGGCAGGTAAATGCGATATCCGCCACCGGAGGCAAATCAAATGGAGAGGTTTGGAATTTTAGCACTATCCAATTTCCAGATAATCGCTTTGCACTCTCTACTAACGTAAATGGCAACTATCAAATTTATTCTACTAACGATAGTACTGATCAGAAAATACAGATTACCAGAACGTCCTATAATAGTGTACACCCATTGTTTAGTAATGGCAGAGCTGAAATAGCTTATGGTGCAAATAAAAATCTTGACTATCAAATCCACCTAATGGACTTTAAGGGTAACAACTCAAGACAAATAACCAACATTCCTATAGCTGGGTTTCATAACACAGGCACAGGGTTTTGCTGGTGGCCAGATAATGGTGGATTTATTTATAGTAATTATGATAACTTATACAGTATAGATCGTAATGGATCCAACTTAACACTTGTATCAAAAGCATTGCCCGGAAGAAATTTTGGAAACAGTGATTACTCAGGGAGTACCAATAAAATTGTAGTGCAAACGGTAGGTTCATTAATATACGAAGGAGAAATTTATTTAATGAATGATGATGGTTCCGATACGGTTAGGATTGTTGACGACCTGCCTGGCATTATAAATTACCCTACTTTTTCAATTGATGGTAAGCAAGTGATGTACACACGAGATGTATCTGGTTTTGATTCTGCAGATGGAAGGCAGCTTGATACCCATATTTTTATTCTCGATATACTAACAATGCAAACCATTGATGTTTCGGGCAATAAACCTGCAGGAACCAACGATTTACAACCGTATTTCTCTCCTTTTGGTTCGCAAATTATTTTTACCAATGTGCTTAACGATGGCAGCGGTATTAAATCGGTTTATATAATGGATGTTGATGGAGCTAACAGAAGTTTATTGTTTGAAAATGCTGAAATGCCAAACTGGAAATAAAATATGGTTGAAGCCTGCTTAAACAAACGATGCCAGAATTGCTTTTTAAATAAGGCATATTGTAACGCTTTGTCAAATAGCGAATTGGCCAAGATGAACAAGCTGCGAGTGGAGCTTAGTTATAAACGCGGAGAAAGTATTTGCAAACAAGGAGCATTTGCTTCGAGCATAATTTGCATTCACTCTGGCCTTGTTAAAGTGCATAAAGAAAATACCAATGCATCGTTTACATTACTGTTAAAAAAACAAGGGGAAGTTATCGGCTTGCAAGCACTATTTAATAAAGGAATCTACCATTCTTCAGCCGAAGCATTAACAGACACAAATACATGTTCCATCGACCTTCCAGTTTTTCAACAGCTATTACTTGAGAATCCTAAATTTTCTGTGGAGGTAATTAAAAGCATAAACGAAGAACTGGTGGAAGTGTTTGACCGATTGTTCTCACTCTCTACAAAACATGTGCATGGCAGGCTGGCCGAGTTTTTATTGTACTTAAAAAATAATGTTTATAAATCTAACCCTTTCTATCTCACCTTGAGCAAAACAGATATGGCTGAAATATTGGGTACTTCTAAGGAAAGCATGTCTAGGCTTTTTAAAGAATTAAAGAATGATAAAATTATAGAAGAATTTGAACATAGTATTAAAATAATTAATGAAGTTAAGTTAAATAGGATAAGTGTTACAGGCTAGCATTAATTATTCATTAACATCTTATTTATTTGATAATCAGTATTTTATAAAAAAACTATTGTCAAATTTTAATATTATTATTAGAATAATACAGCTCTCTAATTTTTATTATTAAATTTTGATTTATTTCAATTATTTAATTGACGAACAGCTATAAGTATGGCTATAATTTAACTGAAATTGGTTGTAAAATTGCACAGTAGTTGGAGAAAATCTCCACTTATTAACTAAACCATTTCATTATGAGAAAATCATTATTAGTTGGTACATTATTATTAGCAGCCTCTTTTGGCTATGCTCAAAATAACAATGCCACAGTTACTCAAACAGGTGTCGGCAATATTGCCATTGCCGATCAAACAGGTATGGATAACAATGCCAATCAAGTCCAAGATGGAAGTGATAATTTTGGATATGTTTTCCAATTCGGTGTAGATAATGCTGCTAACCAGGAACAAATTGGCAACGATAATAGCAGCAATGTGTTCCAAAATGGCATGGGCAACAGTTCCAACCAGTTTCAGCTTGGAGAAGAAAACCTTACTGTAATAGACCTTTCAGGAACTGGTAACAGCTCTGGTGTTAGTCAGGAAGGAACTTTAAACGCTTCGCATATAAGAGTTATTAATGGAGCATATAATACATCTAGCGTTAATCAGTTTGGCGAAGGTAATATTGCTAATGCTGAAGTTGCCGATGGAGGTTTTGGAAACAGTGTTGATATAACTCAGGAAGGGGAAGGCAACCTTGTAGGTACAACTACTGACTTTACCGACCCTGGTGTTATTCAAGATGGGGATGCTAACGAAGCTACTGTTAACCAATATGGTTATGTAAACAATGCCAGAGTTTGGCAGCAGGGCAATAATAATGCATCAAATCAAGATCAAGACGGTGAGTATAATAATGCATTTGTAGAGCAATATGGCGATTATAGCAGTGCCAGTCAAACACAAATTGGGGCAGATAATAATGCCTATATTGGGCAGGTAGGTTTTGGCGCAAGTGCTGCCGACTATAATGAAGCAACTCAAGTACAAGATGGCCACGATAATTATGCCGATATTGTTCAAATGGGTATTAGTAATGGGGCAACTCAAACACAAATTGGCGAATTTAATGTTGCTACTGCTACCCAGATTGGAGAAGGTAGCTACTCCAATCAAGATCAAGTGGGCGAATTAAACGATGCAGTTGTTTGGCAAGCAGGAGTTGAAAATGGTGCAGACCAATACCAAGTTGGAGCTTGGAACTACGCTGATGCTTATCAAGAAGGAAACAATAATTATGCAGACCAAGAGCAATATGGAAACTATAATATAGCAGGAGCCGAGCAATATGATAGCTATAGTGCTGCTTTCCAAGTACAAGTAGGCGAAGACAATCAAGCTTATGTTTGGCAAGTTGGTACTGGCTCAGGAGCTGCAGATTATAATATGGTAGTTCAAGAGCAATATGGTGTGTACAATAATGCTTTTGCAGCTCAATTTGGGCAAGGTAATAGTGCTGGGCAATACCAAAACGGAGCAGATAACTATGCGGTTTCCACACAATTTGGAGATGAAAATAGTGTTGTTCAAGAGCAATATGATGAATTAAACTATGCTAATGCTTTCCAACTTGGAATGGGTAATAGTGCGTATCAATTACAATTTGGAGCATTTAATGTTGCAAATAGTGTTCAAGAAGGATTGGGCAATGAAGCATTTCAGGAACAAGACGGGATTTTTAACATGGGTGAAGTTTTTCAAACAGGATTGGGCAATAGCGCAACTCAATATCAGTTTGGTGCTGATAACCTAGCAATAGGTGTACAATTAGGAGCATTTAACGCAAGTATGCAATACCAAGATGGGTTTGGAAATTACTCGCTTACCACTCAATTTGGTATTGGCAATAATGCTGCCAGTTTCCAATTTGGTATTGGAAACGTTTCGGTTATAACTCAGTCTAATTAGTTACCACATAAATAGTTGAAGGCTTTTCTTCGCCTTCAACTATTTTAACTATTAAGAGAATGAATACAGCCATTAAAATTGGACTTTTTCTTATTTTATTAATTATAACTTCAGCAATTTTTGCGCAAGAGCAAGAGGTTGAAAAACAAGGTATCACTAAAAAACTGGAAACAAGTGGGTACTTAACACTGCAAGAATTTAAAGATGACGAAGTGTTTTTGCAGCAAATTGGGAATAATAATAGTGCAAACATTGCTCAATATTCACAACTAAACAGAGGTAATAAGGCGTTTGTTGTACAATATGGAGAAGCGGTTAGTGTGTTATTAACCCAATCAGGTATGAACAACTTGGCTAGCTTGCGCCAAAATGGGTATAGAAATTTTATCGAAGTAACTGAACTCGGTAACTCAATTTCTACAGAAGTTATTCAGTTTGGAAATAATAACAAAGTCCAACAAGAGCTAGGAAGTAATGGCATGAAATACACCATTATTCAGCAAGGGTTTGGGCATGAAGTTGTTGATTTGGGCTTTAGTCCGAAAAGCCCTGGATACACTATCAAGCAAACTGGTATGGTTGGCATGAGAGTGGCTATTAGTAGCCGATAATAAAAAGCTCTGGCATTGCCAGGGCTTTTTTTATGTTTGAAAAGTAATTTTTCAGTTCTAGTTTTCTGGATACCCGGTTATTTCCTGAATTTTTTTGTAGAGAGGCTTTAAATTCTTGTACATTTTTAAATAAACATCCTTGTATAAGGCACTGTAAATTTTAGTATTTTCAGCTTTGGGCTTAAACACATCTGCATACGACACCATACTTTCTACTGCTTTATGCAACGATGAAAACTCATTTACACCATAAGCAGTTAAAATGGCAGCACCTAACCCTGAGGTTTCGTGAGTTTTGCCTCTCACCAAAGGCATATTAAATACATCGGCAGTTATTTGGCAAATTTCATCGCTTTGAGATGCTCCTCCAGAAACCGCCAGTTTTTCAAATGTTAGCTTCCCTTGCTTTTCCAGTTTGTGCATTCCATCAAGCAGGCCATAAGCCAACCCCTCGATTACGGCTCTGTAAATATGTTCTTTTTTGTGTACATCGCCAAAGCCAATCATAGCACCTTTGGCATTTTTTTCGCCCAACCCAGGCGACCAATAAGGTTGTATAATTAAACCCATAGCTCCGGGAGGTGATTTATGGAGCAGTTTATTCATTACTTCTTCCGCAGGAATATTCTTTTTAGCCGCTTCTTCTACTTCTTTATGGGCAAATTCATCTTTAAACCATCGTATCATCCAGTATCCTCTATAAATCTCAATCTCTGGGTTCCAGTGGTTGGGTATAACTGATGGATATGCCGGAAAAAAGGAGATAGGTTCAAAATATTTATTAGAAGTAGTTTGAACCGTAGCCGTGGTGCCAAAACTTAAACTGGCGGTTTTGGTATCTGTAACACCCATTCCCAGCGTTTCGCAGCCTTTATCCGATCCACAGGCAATTACCGGTACATCTTGCGGAATGCCAGATAAAGCCGATGCCTTTTTACTTATTTCTCCTACACGTTCGCCTGGACTTACCAATTCAGGCAGTTTCTCCTGCTCAACGGGGTAAAGTTTGCTGTTTAGTTCAAGTAAATCGTTGGGGTTTGCCCATGTTTGTTTTTTGTAATCGAAAGGTATATACCCAATTTGAGATGCAACCGAATCTTTAAATTCACCAGTAAGTTTATAATTTAGATAACCTGAAATTTGTAAATATTTATGGGTTTTTTTCCAGATTTCAGGCTCATTTTGCCGTATCCAGTTGCAGTGGCCTTTGCGCTCCATTTTTTGCAAGGTAGCATTAAGCCCAAGTGCTTTAAATATTAATTTTAAGGCAAGGTTTGGTTTATACACATTATTGGCCATTCGTTGGTCGAGCCAAACCAATGATGGGCGAAGAGTATTGCCCTCTTTATCTACATTTACCATGGTGCTGCGCAAGGTGGTAACGCCAACACCCTTAATATCTTTAAAATTTTCCAAATTCCGGTTTTTCAGGATGTTGGTAGCTTCACATAAACCTTCCCAATATACTTCAGCATTTTGCTCAGCCCAGCCTGCTTTTAAACTAAAATAGGGTTCGTACACTATTTGCTCTTTATCAATAATATTTCCTTTTAAGGTAAACAAAATGGCTCTTATGCTTTGTGTGCCACAATCAATCGAAAGTATTAAAGGTTCCATATCTATCTTTTTAACAGGGCTCTTCAAGACCTAGTTGCGATCCGGGGTTCATGATATTATTGGGGTCGAAATGTTTTTTTAAAGCACGAATTACATTCATCTGGTTTTCTCCTAAATGTTGGGGCATCCATTGGGCAATCATTCGGCCTACGCCATGATGGTGCGAAAGCGACCCTCCGCTTTTTTCAATTTGGTCAATTAACCCTTTATGAAAATCAAGGTATGCCTGCATATCGTTTTCTTTAATTATAAAAATAAAGTACAGATTGGTGCCTTGTTCATAAAAATGCGAAGCGTGGGTCATACAAATTGTGGCAGGTCTGCTTTTTACATAATCCCTGCACATTTTATGTACTTTGTGTAAATTATCCCATTTTACACTCGTTTCCAAGGTGTCCATTATTATCCCATAGTCCATTAAATCTTCGCGTAAATAGGGGTCTTTATACCTGCCGGGTTCCCATTTTCTAACCGGATAGGAGGTTAAATTCATGGCTCCATACTTTTTGCAAATTTTCTTTACACTGGATTTTATGTTTCGGGCAAACCTTTTGTCACCATCGGCAGTGCCCAAAAACAGGCATCTTTCCATAGGTTTAAAGCCACGAAATTTCATGAGTTTATCAATAATGGTATCTTCAATGCCATATAATTTTAACCCGTGATGCGTTTCTTCCGCATCGGATATTCTAAAAACTGCGGGCATACCAAATTCGCTTTGTGAGATTTCTCTACTTGCATGTACGGCTGCCTCCCAGTTAGGAAAAATAAAACTAAAATATTGTCTGTTTTTGGGTTTATGCCTAAAAATTTTCCAGGTTAGTTCAACCACAATGCCTAGTGTGCCTTCGCTGCCTTTAATAATATCCAACACTTTTGGTCCGGTGGAAGTTGCGGGGTAATCTTTGGTTATTATTTCTCCTACGGGCGTTATTATTTCAACACCCAAAACCAAATCGGCAGCATCGCCATAATACGATGATTGTTGCCCCGAGCCCAAGGTAACAAACCAGCCCCCAACGGTAGAGTATTCAAATGATTGCGGAAAATGACCGCAGGTAAATGCGTGGTTTGCCCCATAGAGTTTGGGCGCATTATTCAGCACATGTTCAAATGCAGGCCCCATCATTCCTGCTTCTACGGTTGCCGTTTGGTTGATTTCATTAAATTCTACCACTTTGTTTAAGTGGGTTGATAAAACCAAACTTATCCCTCCTTTTTCAGGGTAATACCCAAAATTAACAGAGGAGCCTCCACCATAGGCGTATATCGGTATTTTTTGTTGATTACAATACTTTATAATGGCTGATATTTCACTTTTGTTTCGAGGATGAACAACTAAATCTGATATTTTATCAACTTTTCCTGCCCGCAATTTCAAGGCTTCTTCAACTGTTTTACCAGTCGAGAATTTTAGCCGCTCGTATTCTTTGGGTGAAACATTCTCCTTGCCACTTATGTGTATAAATTTATCTATTTGATGGGTTTCCAGTCCACTTTCTTTCTTAATCTCAACCGGTTCGTTGCCTGTGGTTGTTTTTTCAATAAAGTCGGCATCCGTAAGGTTAAATTTACTTTTTATTTCCTGGTAAAGATTATCGTTAGGGTGCTTAAATCCTTTAGGGTTCCCAAATTTGAATATAGAGCGGAACGAGCCTTTTTTAGGAGGTTCATTTATCCAATTGGGTTTAAACGTATTTTTGGTTGACATAAATAGTTTTATTTAGCCTGATTAACTGATGTTACGCAAAACAACTTACGTCATTGCGAGCGCGGAATCCGACCAGTTGGCGGATCAGCTAGAAAGATGACAGAAAATATGTCTAAAAATGGAGACCCCGCAACAAGTACGGGGAAACGTTCTTTTTATGTACTTTGCCGGTCAGCCAGCTGGCTGATCCGGCATCCCCTTTTTAATCTGTCAATGGTAGCGCAGCGTGACAATCTGCATTTTTATACTGTAAAAAGAGATTGCTTCAGTCGTTCCTCCCTCGCAATGACGGTCTTTATTTGTTTTGCGTAACATTAGTGATTAATTCTTAATCAAATTAGCCCTTAGCTTGGTATTTCCAATATTTTTTCAAGTTTATATATCTCTTCCTTCATTTTTTCATCATCCCAATTTAATTCTTTTGCGGCAAGTTTAGCCACTTTTGTAAGAGTCTCTTTACTGGGGTGTCCTAATTGTGCCAGCCCTGTTCTGCGAAGCATAATATCTGGCAATGTTTTAGCCATTTCATTTCTTATGGCAAATACTACCTGAGCAAGGTTTTCTCCATCGGTATTAAGGGCTTCTTTATAAGCTGGGTTTTCCAATATAATTTCAAACAATTTATCAATTTCAGTACCATAGCTTTTTGCCAAATATTCAATTCGTTCAGGAAGAAACTCAGCATATTGCTTTTGTTTTTCAAGCACAAAATCTTGAAAATTATCAATCTCACTTCCTTTCAAATAGGTATTTTCAGAAATAGATTTCTTCTTTGGTAATTTTAAAATTTTCAAAGCTTTATCAACTGCTTTTTCAGCGAGCCGTCTGCTGGTAGTAAATTTGCCTCCTTCAACCGTAATCAGCCCTTCAATTCCATTTTTCTTTTCACCGGTAATCTCATATTTTCTCGATGAGTTATACACATCTTCTGTTTGTTCTTCAACCAATGGGCGAAGCCCACCATAGGTATAAACAATATCTTCATATTTAATTTTGTTGCCATCGCCAAAGGATTTATTTACTTCCTCAAGCAATTCTTCGATGGCTTTTCGGGTAACTTTATATTCATCGGGGTTGCCAATAAATTCTTTATCGGTGGTACCAATTAAGGTATGGTTTCGGTAGGGCACTAAAAAAAAGTGCTTATCGGTGGGTGTAAAGCCCGAGAATATATAATCGTTTACAAGTTTATTTGTAATAATATGAATGCCTTCCGAACGCCTTAATATATTATTGCCAGTGGGGTGGGTGGGCATGGATTTAGCTTTATCTAAAACTAAATCAGCCCAAGGGCCAGCACAATTAATTACCAGTTTTCCATAAACGTTAATTTTTTTATTCTTGATTGTGTCAATTACTTTAATGCCTTTTATCGTATTAAATTTTACGCTTTCTTCCATAATAAACCCTTCCATTTGGGTATAATTAGCAACAGATGCCCCATAGTTTATAGCTGATTTAATAAAAGCCAACGTTAATCTTTCGGGCGAATGGCTTGCGCAATCGTAGTATAACTGTGCTCCAACCAATTCTTTTTTGTTAGCATTGGGCACTAACTCCTTAATTTTTTCAGTGGAAATAATTTTAAAACGGGGCATTTTTTTGCTCTTATCTTTCATCCAATTTTTATCAAACGAAAATAATTCATACAACAGCATTGCTATTTTCATTTTTAAAGTCGAAACCTTATCGCTTTTGTAATTTGAAAAAAGAAAGGGCACCGGATGAACAAAATTGGGAGCAATATTGGTAAGCACTCTTCTTTCTCTTAAAGATTCCCTTACCAGAGAAAACTGAAAGGTTGATAAATAACGTAAGCCGCCATGTATCATTTTTGAGGTAGCCGCAGAAGTGGCACTCCCAAAATCAGACTTTTCGATTAAGGCAACCGACAAGCCACGTGATGCCGCCTCGTAAGCTACGGTGGCTCCTGTAATTCCACCGCCAATTACTATTAAGTCAAATTCTTTGCCTGTATAGCTTTCGATAAACCGCTTCATTATTAATAGTTGAATTCCTGCACCTTACTCCAAAGAGTTGAACCTTCTTGCATCGCATTTTTTATTATTGCTGTAATGTTTTCTTTGCTGTTAGTGATAGCATATTTTAAGTCTTTGTAATACTTGAAAGATGTTGTTTTGGTAAGCTCATTATCAAAGTACTTGAGGCAATGTTTGTGGTAGAGCTCTGATAAATCATTGTAGAGCATTCTGGCAATTGAATTATCGCAATTATTTATCATTACCATTTGCAAATCCCAATCATAAACAGCAAACTCCTGCTTTGTGGCATTTAAAGCAGGTGCCTTATTTAGCATATTTGTTACTTCATGGGGTTTTAACAAAATTGCTTTATAAGCCAAAGTTGGAAACACAATAACCCTAAACTCCAACCAGTCTTTTATTAGTTTGCTTGATGCTAAATCGTTGAAATGAACCAAAGAATTTAGGATTCCGAGGCCTCCATTGTTTTTATAATCATTTACAATGGTTGGTTTCCCGTGTCTTATTGTTATCCAGCCATCTCTTGATAACCGCTGTAATGCTTCGCGCAAGGTAGGCCTGGTAATGCCAAGCGTTTCTGCTAACTCACGTTCAGGTGCAAGCTTTTGCCCAATTGCCCATTTTTTTGTAACAATTGCCTTAATTATTTCAAACTCGGCAAACTGGGTTGGTTTTACATATTTTTTGTACTTTTCCATTGGGAGTTTAAAGGTAAGAGGTCAGACCACAAAATTACACCTTAATTGCATATTAATTTAACAAAGGACAAAGAGATATTAATCACTCCTTATAGTAGAAAGTTTGAGCGGTGTTATTGATTTACCCTCAGACTATGAGTATAAAAAAGAATAGGGTGACTACTTAGCCTGAACTATTTATAAACATTTTGAAAATAAACTCAAACCAATCTCAAGCTTTGAAAAGCTGCTATTTATGTCATTCTTAGTATTTATTTTTTTTCAAAATGTGCATTTATTTTAATACGTCTACTTCGTTGCAAAAACATCGCTGTTCGCTAGCTAGCGGACAGCGATGTTTTTGACGCCTTGTATCCGCATCAATCTAAACGCATGAATAATTCAGGCTAAATAGTTTGCTGATAATGAATGTATTAAATAAGTTTGCGACCCAATATAAATGAGTAAGCAAAATACATATAAACATCCATCGGTTTTACTTTTGTTAGTACTGTTGGGCATGTCTGTGTTGGTATATCAAACCAGCCATGACTATATGCAATCGAGCCTCGTGGTTAGTGCCAAAGTAATCAACGATGCATCTAATTCAGATCATCAGTCGGAAGTTGCAGTAGCTTCACAAGACGTATTTCTTTCTGTTTCAACCATTCAGGTAGATCAAGTCTATCATCAAATTAAAGAAATTGTTTTTGGGGATGATAAAAAAGAGAAGCATACACATGTAGTGACAAAATATGTATCTTCGTTCTTCAAAACCCTGTTTCGGCAGGTTATTTCGCCCAATGCCCCCTAATTCAAATGTCATTCCTGCGCAGGCAGGAATCTCTTATATATTAAACTAAGAGTATCTTCAGATTCCTCCCCGCGCAGGAATAACGTTTAAAACATTTAATAACTAATCTAATTTTATAAAATCATGAGAAATAAAGGTGCAATAGTTGTACTTACATTAATTGTAACAGCATTATGTCTGTATTATTTATCCTTCACATTTATATCGAGGGATATACAGAAACAAGCCGTAGTCGCAGCTACTAACGAAGAAGGGATTGTTGATCTCGCTAAAAAACAGGTGTACTTAGACTCCATTTGGAACGAGCCTGTGTATAATTTGTTTGGCGTAGATTACACATTTAAAGAAATTAAAGACACCGAGCTTAACCTAGGACTTGATTTACAAGGAGGTATGCACGTAGTACTGGAAGTTTCTCCGGTTGAGCTTATAAAGGGGCTCAGTGGAAATAACGAAGACCCTGATTTTATTTCGGCCATTAATATGGCGGTAGAAAAGCAAAAAACAAGTCAGGAAGCGTTTAGCAGCTTGTTTTATGAGTCGTTTAAAGAAATTAAACCTGATGGTAAACTAAGTACCATTTTTGCCAATGCTGCTAACCGTGGCAAAATTTCGTTCGAAACTACCGATCAGGAGATTATGCGCATTATTAACGAAGAAATTGAAGATGCCATGGATCGCTCATTTAATATTCTTCGTACCCGTATCGACCGATTTGGTACTTCTCAACCCAATATCCAGCGTTTGCAAGGTACTGGTAGGATTCAAGTAGAAATACCCGGTGCTGATAACCCCGCAAGAGTTCGTAAACTATTACAAGGGGCTGCTAAACTGGAGTTTTTTGAAGTAGCTACACCACAAGAATCGGGTAACTTTTTACAATCGATTAATGCGTTTTTAGTGGCCGAACAAAAGGCAAACGTTTCAACTACTAATTTAGAATCTACAGAGGCCGAGCCTGCTGAAGAAGAAAGTTTACAAGGTTTATTAGGTGATGGAAACGATACCACAAGTGTAGCTGGGGCTGATAGTACCAGTACAGATTCTAAGCTTGACTCATTAGCTAACTCTCAGGTTTCGCCCATTTTTAGCCTAATTACAAGCCAAGAAGGGTTGGTGTATAATGTAAAAGATACGTTTAAAATTAACAGGATCTTTAAACGTGCCGATGTAAAGGCACTTATTCCACGTGGGTTTAAATTTGCTTGGGAAGTTAAAGCACACGATCATGATGATTTAACAGCAGAGCCACATATAGAGTTTCATATTTTAAAAACAGGCCGTGGAGGCAAAGCACCTTTAGAAGGAGACGTAATTACAGATGCTCGTCAGTCGTTAGACCAAGCAACACGCCCTTCAGTATCTATGCAAATGAATGCAAATGGAGCCAAAAAGTGGCGAAAATTAACAGCTGCTAATATAGGCGAACGTATCGCTATCGTACTAGATGGCTATGTATATTCAGCCCCCAATGTTAATGGAGAAATCCCTAATGGAAATTCAGAAATTTCAGGAAATTTTTCAATTGAAGAAGCCAAAGATTTAGCCAATGTGTTAAAAGCGGGTACATTACCTGCCCCAACTCGAATTGTACAAGAAGCTATTATTGGCCCAACTTTAGGCAAAGAGGCTCAGTTGCAAGGCGTTAAATCTATTGTAGCCGGCTTAGCTTTGGTAGTTATATTTATGATTTTTTATTATGCACGAGGAGGATTTATAGCAAATTTTGCATTGCTCTTTAATATCTTCTTTATTATGGGCATTCTGGCACAATTAAGTGCGGCTCTTACACTGCCCGGCATTGCAGGTATTGTGCTTACCATTGGTATGTCTATTGATGCCAACGTACTTATTTTTGAAAGGATTCGAGAAGAATTACGAAATGGAGTGGCTTTAAGGGAGGCAGTTTCTTCGGGTTATAGTAAAGCGTTTAGCTCTATTATTGATTCAAACGTAACTACATTTTTAACAGCAGCAATATTATACTCATTAGGGCAAGGCCCTGTGAAAGGATTTGCCATTACCTTAATGATTGGTATTGCTAGTTCATTCTTTTCATCCGTATTTATTACGCGAGTAATTGTGGAACAATGGCTACGTAAAAAAGGAGATGCCAGTAACCTTAATTTCAAAACTAGGTTTTCAGCAGGCTTACTTTCTAATATGAATATCGACTTTATGTCGAAAAGGAGAAGAGCGTACATTTTGTCATCCGTAATAATAGTAATTGGCACAGTGTTGCTTTTTGTAAATGGATTAAATCTTGGCGTTGATTTTAAAGGAGGCAGGTCTTATGTGGTTAGCTTTAACCAGCCTGTAGTTGCTTCTGATATTAAAACGGATTTAACCTCCAGCTTTGAGGGAGCCGGTACCGAAGTAAAAACATTTGGAGCCAATAATGTAATTAAGGTAACTACAAGTTACGAGGTAGGCGATGAATCATCTGAAATGGATGAAAAAGTACAGCAATTATTAGTAGCTGGGTTAGCCGAATCTACGGGTCAAATCTACATTGCTGATGGTAGTAAAGTTGATGATACACATTTTGCCATTTTAAGCTCAGAAAAAGTGGGAGCTACCATTGCCGATGATATTAAAAAGGATTCGATGAAAGCAATGGTTCTTTCGCTTATTGTTATTTTCTTGTACATTTTAGTTCGATTTAGAAAATGGCAGTTTGGCTTAGGAGCCATTGTGGCCTTGTTTCATGATACAATGATGGTGCTTTCGGCATTTGCCATTGCTAGCTTATTTGGTTTTAGTTTCGAAATAGATCAGGTGTTTATTGCGGCTATTTTAACCATTATCGGTTATTCTATTAATGATACGGTAATTGTATTTGATCGTATTAGAGAAAACATCAACTTGCACACATCATCAAACAAAGCTGATATATTTAATAGTGCCATTAATAGTACCATGAACCGAACAGTAATTACTTCTTTAACTACTTTAGTGGTTGTATTAGTATTATTATTCTTTGGTGGCGCAGTGCTTAGAGGCTTCTCTTTTGCACTTGTTATAGGTGTATTGGTAGGAACTTACTCTTCTATCTTTATTGCATCACCAATTGTAATAGATTTAGAAAAGAAAAAATAAAAAAGAATACATATTTAGCCTGCATTATTCATAAATAATGTAGGTTAGAATCTGCTGAAAAACTCAGCCCGCTAAAAGCTAAAACCGAAGAGGCATCATGCCTCTTCGGTTTTTATTTTGTTGGTTCTACTATGAATTTAATGGGCAAAGGTTTAATCCGCCATGAAAAAAGGGATAGCACTTCTACATTTCTCAAAAGTTCTATACTCTTTTGCAGCAGTTTTGAGTTCTTGCATTTTGCAAATTATAGAATACCAATGGCTTGAGACTTAAATGGGCAAACCTATTGTTTAATTAGTGCTTATATGTTTTCAGCAAGCCTTATAAGCTTATACCAAGCTAGCTTTCCAAACCAAATAGCCGTACACGCCAAACCGGGCAAACCTAAATAAAGTAATTAACAAAAAGTTTTTAACAGGGTATTTTACCGACCCAACCAAAACACAGATTGCCGAATAAGGTACAGGGGTTACTGCAGCCACAATAAGTAAAAAAGCGCCATACTTATTAAATTTTTCTTCATACTTTTTTAAGTATTTTTTTCGTAAATAGCGATACAAAATTGTGCCACTAAAGTATCGACCAAAAATATAAGATAAGGTGCCTGCTGCATAAGATATACTTGCCAATAATACGAGGTCACTAATGTAGTTTCTGTACTCTGCCAACTCTAATGACCATATCATAAACAATTCGGGCGGAATAATGCCTACGACAATTTCCGACAGCGTATAAATTGAAAACACCACCCAAGGATTGTTTCCATATTTTATTAAACTACTATCTGATTGAAAGCTGATATTATCCTTAAAATAAATAAATACCAATAACAGAACTGCCAGCCAAGCCAAGCCTTTAAGCAGGTTTTTGAGTAAAAATTTGTATTTATTTTCTGTTATCACAAGCAATAGAGTAAACACAAAATTAGCGTAAAGATTTAACAGAAAAAAAGATGGAATGAGCTAGATTAGGATCAGGTAATAAACGGCCCCAAGGCAAAGCTATTAGGGTATTATAGCAGTTTGTTACGCAAACAAAATTATTTCCCAACCCAAGAGGCCAAAAGGGCTATCGCCCTGCAATTAAATTACCGGTAGTTCAATGATAAAACTTGTTCCCTTGCCATGCTCGCTTTCTACTTCTATGGTGCCTCCTAATTTTTCTATGGCATTTTTTACAATGTATAAGCCAATTCCGGATCCCTTTGACGTATCAGTTGCGCGGTAAAACATCTCAAAAATATGCGGGAGGCTTTTCTCAACAATACCAATACCATTATCTGAAATTATTATTTGGCAGGCTTGCGAAGTTATATCTACATTAATATTGAACTCGCAGTTATTCTTACTTATGTCTTTATACTTAATTGAGTTTGCAATTAAGTTTCTAAAAATTTCGTTTATCCTCCACTGATCACTTAAAAATTCACCTCCTTTAATTTTAATTTTAATATTTTTAGTTACTTCTTCAAACCCATTTAAGTGACTTAAATCTTTTATACACCTATCAATCACCTCCTTAAAATTAATGGGTGAGGTTACTAATGCCATTTTTAAATTTTTTGAATGGCTTAGTACATCGTGGATAAAATGATCGAGCTTATGTACTTGCCTTTCCATGAGCTTAAGGTATTCAAAACTATCATGAAAGCCTCCTTCTAGCTTTACCAAGTTTATTAACCCCAAGATGGAGGCCAATGGTGAACGTAAATCATGCGAAACCTTATACACAAAATTATCAAGCTCCAAGTTGCGTACTTTTAATTCCTCTTCTACCTTTATTCTTTTTCTTAAGTCGATATAAATACCATACACGCCCAATCGCTGATCGTCATGAATTACAGGAAGTGTGTAAATCATTACAGGTATCTGTTCTTTTGATTTGCTTACTCTTTCAGTTTCACTATAGAGGGCTTTTCCCATTGCCGAACCTTTGCTCAAATTAGCTCCTTCTTCGGCTAAATTATCGGGGACAATTACATCGTTTATATACCTGCCAACAACCTCATTTGGTGTGTAACCAAACATTTGCTCAAAGCCTTTATTTATTTTCAAAATTTCATCATCAAAACCAAGCATTACAATGCCCATTGGAGCATTTTCGAACAGGCCGCTTAGTAATTTTTCGGCTCTTAGTGTTTGCTCTTCAATCTCCTTACGCTGCTGAATATCATTCACAATTGATTGCACTGCAGGTTTATCATTGTGCATAAATGGAATAGATGTAATTTCAACACATCTAAGCTTACCGCTTAAATCCCTTATTTTAACTTCGTCCGTAGTCTCTGTTTCGCTTTTATTTAATATGCTTTGTACTTTATTGTGGTAAGCCTCAGGGTCTGCAAAGTGCTTTAAAGCCGAAAGCCCCATAAGTTCATTATCGTTGGATGCCCCTAAAATAGTATGCAACTCTCTATTCGCATATACTACCATATCGTCTTGCACAATGGCCACTCCAATCGGTAAATCATCTACGAGGCTACGATATCGCTCTTCACTCGCTTTCAGCTCTTCTTCATATTGTTTTTTAGCAGTAATATCTAAATGAGTGCCAGAAATTCGTTTCGCCTTTCCTTCTTTGTTAAATTCTACAACTTTACCCCTATCTAAAATCCATTTCCACTCCCCTGCTTTGCTTTTTACACGGTACTCCGCAAAATAGGAATCTGACTTGCCTTCAATATGATCGTTCAGCTTTTTCTCTACCCATTCAAGGTCATCGGGATGCACCAAGCCCGTCCACGAAAACATATCTATTTCATCAAGTTCGTATCCTAAAATTTTAGCCCACTGCTTATTATAAACCATTGAGTTGTTTTCAAGGCCCCAATCCCAAACACCTAATTCGCCTCCTTCTAACGCTAGTTCTAACCTTTGCTGGCTTTGCTTAAATGCTTGTTCTGCCTCTACTTGTCGTGTTATTTCGGTAAAAATAAGGGCAACTAAGCGTTCTTTGGTATCAGGGTTTTCAAGCGGAAAAAAATAGCCTAGAAGCCAGTTTGGATTGGCGGCAAAATCAGTACGGCCTAAACCAGCATAATCCAACACATAATTAATAACAGGTAGCTCAACATTATTTCCTTCAAATGCCTTTTTAAGATAAGGATCCATGGCCTGACTGTTCAGCTGCTTATCGTTAAAAATATTATAATACTCATGAATAAGGTACAGTTCTTTATCGGTTAAGCCCCATAAATCTCTATAATGTTGATTGGTATAAAACACCGATCCGTCTTCCCTAAAAATCATAATGGTCATTGGGGTATTTTCAATAACCGATTTAAAGCCTGATTTTGATAAATAATTTAATTGAGGGCTGCCAGTTATCTCTTCGCCCAACGTAATGGAACCTCCTATATTCTTCTCCTCATCCCAAAGAGGCAGTACGGCTACTTCAAAACTCTTTCCGTTAATTTTTATTAATGTATTAAGTTGGTTTCCGGCTAGTATTTGGCTTTTAAAATTTAACTTTTTAGTGTCAAATTTAGCAATATCAAAAAGATTGGCGCCCGCTATTTTTTGTTGATTTAATAGGGTTTGATTAGTAAAAGCCTTGTTACAAAGCGTAACTTCAAACTTAGAGTTAAACGCTAAAACCCCTGTAGGCTGGCTATTAAAAATGTACGACTCAATGGAGTTCGTTTCCTTGATTTTTGTCATCATAAAAAATATCAATAATTTCAAGCCAGTTACTCTCTCGATAATAATAAGATTTTAAAAATAAAAAAAATCCGATTATAGATTGTTGTAAGATTCTCGTTTTTCGGTCAATAAAATAACAGAATAGTAATAACTAATACAATATTGAGCCACATTTAATTCTATAGAAAATCTTATTGGACTATATAAACATTTTTGTAAATTACGCTTCAACAAAGCCTAAGGAACTGTAAAGAAATAACTTGCACAGTCATCCTTATTCTTTTTGCCCCTGATTGCGTTAAAAAATCATTGCGTAATGCTACTATGCGCAAATTTTTTGCCTTATCAGGAACAAAAATAATTAAGGCTTTTATGCACAACTTATTTTTTTACAGTTCCTAAGGATGAAAATACTTTACAAAATCATAATTATCATCATTATTTATGGATTGTTGGCAATACCAGACAACAAAGTTTCGCTTCATATACCGAAACAAGAGCTTACGGCCAGTGCTAAGTGGTGGGGAAATTTTGCTCAAAATTTAGTAAAATTTAGGATTACATCGACAGAAAATCAAGCATATCAATATCAAAAGCATAAAAGTTTAGTAAAGCAACACCTTGATAATTTACTATTAGACTTAACCGAACCAGACAATCCGATATTAGATAGTATTAACTTTCATATTAACAAATTATCAGCTTTAGCCTCATTGATGCCAGGTAAAATTACCGAGTATGAACGCAATGTGGCACGATGGAGAAAGCTGCTCAAGTACCAAAGCAGGTATTGGGATAACTCCTCAAAATCTACTCAAAATAGGCTTTTTAGGCTAATGATTGAAAGCAGATTAGCCTTTGAATCTGCCCTTATCCAATCCGAAAAGGAATCGATTTCATTATCTAACATTGATAGAGACATCAGCTCTACAAAAAATTCCGTTTCTTTGGGTAATATCCAATTTAAAGCAGGAGATATTATCGCATTTAACTCCATCACAAAAGATGAAACCTATAGTTCTTTTATCAAAGAGCTCCCAAATGTATATAAACATTTAGGCAGTGTGTACATTAAAGATGGAGTTGCAGAAGTGGTTTACCTAGATGTTTTACATGGGCTCACCAGCACATCTATTGATATTTTTATTAATGAAATTGGCCCGAATGCCCTTGTTTTAAGGTTGAGAGACGACATACCCAACCTGCTAAGAAACCCGATTTTACCTGCACAAGCCGCTACTACTATTTATAGTATGGCTAATATGGGTACGTATAAATACGATCATCGGTTTGACGTAGAAAGCCATAATCATTTATACGATTGGGAGTTTATAAATATGGGCTTTCGTACACACAATTTTTCGCTTGATGCCAATGAAATAATTGGCTCTAATTACTCCATACATGTGGGAGGACAAAACTCGCACTTAAACGCATTTGAATTAGAACTTGACCATCGGTTTATTACGGTGGGAGAGTGGTATAACACACAAGTATTGTATAATAACAGGTTGTTGACTGCAGCAACTGCAGCAATTACAAATAATAAAAAGAGCAATGATTTTTTAATAACTTTTAAGCTCCCCTTTTACAGAATTTTAAAAGCATATAGCATGCTAGTAAGCTCACTGGGCTTTTCACCTCCCATTCCTGACGGTATTTCTGCGCAAACAGAATTAATTTACCGTGGGTTAGCCAAGCATCAAAATAACCTATTAGAAGAGTTAACTAAAGAAATTGCTGTTTATGAAACTAACCAAAAGCATAGAGCTACTTATTTAAAAATGCTTCAGAAAGCAAATGAAATTATGCTTTCCGAGTAAGGAGTCGGCTTGTAACAAAGCCTTTCTTGTACTTTTTTTCAATTGTTAACGTAAAACTGTTAGTTAGGTATAGTTTCTGCACATCAACAAGACTTAACGTTTTTAAGCCTACTGTTAGGTTAAAAAACAAGTACATTATTTTTAAAAGCATTCGTTGTGCTAGCTTGGTTGTGGGCCGAAAATCAGTATCAATCCAACAACCACCAACGTTTAATTTTAACATAATATGCGGTATTAATTGCTTTATTTTCTCTTTGGTAAACAAATCGAAAAAAAACTCTGTAATTATTACATCATATTTTTCGCCTTTGAATTCCTCAATAGGTAAATTAATAAAATTGATGCCATCAGCAAAATTCATTTGCGCTCTTGCCCTCATACTCATTTGCTCCGAAACCTCTACATAATCTACTTGCACATTAGGTTTTAAAAGCACCAACGTTTTTAAAGAGGTGCCTGTGCCACCACCAATAAATAGCACGTTAGCATGGGTAGGAATTTTGCAGAATAGCGAAGTTTTAGCCCTTTCTAAGGTGGCACCATGCACTAGTTTGCTTAGTGTTAAATAGTACTTTGCTATAAAATTAAATTGCATAAGCGGCTAATAAAACCAAACTAGGCAGTATCAGTATAGATTCTCCTACAATTCTATAATATTCGTTTTTCCTGTAAAACGATTGATTTGTTAAGAGCATTAAATAAATAAGCTCTACAGCGATTAAAGACATTCCTAAAATCCAAAATTGAAAATATAACATATACATACCTATTATAACCAGTAACAATCCGACAACAGCCCTAGCCATTTTAGCAAGGTTTTTATTGGCTACACTCATGGCTATAGAATGATGGTTTTGCGCCTTGTCAACCTCATAATCATAAACAGCAAAAACCCATAAATTAGTAAGTGCTATTAAAAATATGATAAGCAAAATCCCATAAAAATCTAATTTAGGCATGTTTTGGGAGGCAGTAAAAGGAATAACTGCTACCGAAAATGTATAACCTGCTGCTATAATAACTTCGCGAAGTAGGTAGTTCTTATACCGAGTGTTAAAAATTATTAAAAAATACAAGCCAATGGCTGCACCCATAGCTATACCTGCATAAATTACAGCCAATGGCAATTGAAAAAGCAACCAAACTCCGGCAACCAATACTAAAAATTGCCAAACTAAAAGTACCTTAAAATATTTTTGATAAAATAAATGCCTAAATGAGCTTTTTGTCTCTTTTAACCAATAAGCATCTATCAAATGATCGAGGTTGTAAATGGATAGTACACTAACAATTAACGCTAAATAGATAGCGATATCAACCTCAACCTTGCGCACAGAGCTTACTATAAACACAAAAGATACTGCACCTAGTGCAGTATCAATATTTAAAGTATTTATAATTCTTAGGTGCTTTAGCAAAGTAACCCTTAAGTTCAAGTAGTAAATGCAACTTTCAGTGTAGCACATGTAAATTCACTTTTTTAAATCTTCAAAAATAAAGTTGTGAATGACACATATTACTACAGAGCAAAGATACACTATTTGGCGTATGCACGACCAAGGGTTTAGTCAGGTTAAAATTGGACAGGCTATAGAAAAAGACAAGTCTGTTATCTGCCGAGAATTAAAGCGCAATTGTGATGCAAGAAGCGGGAAATATAGATATGAATTAGCCGTCAAAAAGCATGCGAACCGTCAAAAGGAA